>CAXMRT010000184.1:0-3049 GCA_964196025.1 uncultured Gemmatimonadales bacterium
ATTTGGACACGTGATTCACCGCCCAGGATTCCCCGAGGGATTCGATGACCAATTGATGGCGACATGGAAAGCCGCCAAAGCTGCAGGGCTCTGGAATGATGGCTACGCATCACAACGCTTTCGCCGCGTGAAAGGCGATAAGCCGGTGCTACTTCTCGATGCTTTGAAAAAATCCTTCCCCGAACAATCACCCGAACTTCTCAGTAAATGCCTCGATTCCGGCGACATCATTGTGAACGGCAAAGCCAGCCATTCGAAGGTGACTGTCACCGAAAAGGACCAAGTCCGCATCGTCTTCGGCGGCCCAAAGGCCTGCTATGCTAGTAAGAATCGCGGCGAATACTTCGCCGAGATCGTGCAGGCGTGGTTCGACACCAACCGAACCATGGACCACGATCACAATCACATCGATACACGGGAAGAGCTCAAGGCATACGATGCCGGCGGCTACAAGTTCCTACAAAAGATCTTCAAGGACGAACGATGGCGCTTTGTCTCACCACGCAAAAGAGCAGGACAAGGTCACTTGAAAGGCTACGATCCCGCGAAGTCACCTGTCGTTGTGCAACCTGACTTTATTAAAAACGCCGCCAATGATTACTACGACACCTATTGGGCGGATTATTGGCAGCGCCTGAAGGATAAGCACGCACGCTGATAGCCGCGCGAAGTGCTCAGGAGGGCTACAAATGGTAATGCCATGACATGCCCGATGCTCTAGGAAAGGGGTTAGGAAAGGGGTCAGGCATTTAACAGGGTTGACTCATTTTTCATATATTGCCATTCTGGTTTCAGTATGAAGGAAACCCATAAAAATATTTCGAAGAACCAGTCATGATCCAAAAAGTTATCGTTCTGGGTGGGGGAAGTGCCGGCTTCCTCGCCGCCATCGGTCTAAAGACCCATATCCCTAATCTGGAAGTTAAACTTCTGCGTAGTCCCTCCATTGGAATTATTGGCGTGGGCGAAGGAAGTCAGCCCGATCTCCTCAATCATCTGCACGGATTCCTCGGCATCAATCCCGCGTGGTTTCATCAGAAAGTTCAGCCTACCTATAAGTTGGGCGTCAATTTTTTATGGGGGCCGCGAGATGCTTTTTATTATAGTTTCAGTAACGCGATGCAAAGTAATGTTCAGGGATTATCACGTCCCACAGGCTACTACGCATTTGAAGATATGTCGGCTATTGATCACACAACGGCATTGATGGCCGCAGGGAAATGTTTCTCCCAACAGACTAAGGGTGTTCCCGACTTAAGAAATTGGAGTGCTTACCACGTAGAAAACGAGGCCTTTGCAAAAGCACTGGAGGAAGTTGCCAGCCAGCGAGGTGTCATAATTCAAGATTGCGAAGTAGCCGAATCGGTTCGTTCGGATCAGGGGATTGGTGAGCTGATTCTTGACGACGGACAAAAGGTTACCGCAGATTTGTTCGTCGATTGTTCGGGGTTTCGGTCCGAACTACTTGGCAAAACACTGGAAGAACCTTTTGTCAGTTACGAAGATTCCCTTTTCTGCGATCGCGCTATAGCAGGCGGATGGAAACGCGCAGAAAAAGAACCCGTAAAGCCTTACACGACCGCTGAAACCTATTCGGCGGGATGGTCCTGGAAGATCGACCACGACAAGAGCGTCAACCGGGGCTATGTCTATAGCAGTTCATTTATATCCGACGAAGAAGCTGAAGCCGAGTTCCGCAAAAAAAATCCAAGGATCGAGGAAACACGGCTTCTCAGCTTTCCTTCCGGGCGATATAGAAACTCCTGGGTCGGTAATGTAGTTGCTCTCGGGAACAGCGCGGGATTTGTTGAACCTCTTGAGGCGACGGCCCTTTTCACGATATGCAATTGCTCGAGAATTCTCGTCGGTTCTTTGCTTGATAATGCATTGGAACCAACTCCCAGCACGAAACGGTTGTATAACGCACTCTCCACCAAACTATGGGATGAAATACGGGATTTCCTCGCGATTCATTACCGATATAACACTCGTCTAGATACCCCGTTCTGGGAGCACTGCAGAAAAAATACAGCCCTTCACGGAGCGGAACCCATCGTTGAATACTATAAGGAAAACGGCCCCACATCCGCCTTTGAGCTGATGCTGTTGTCGCGCGAAACCAGTATCTTTCGATTAGATGGTTTCTACGCTATTTTGTTAGGTCAAAAGGTCGCTCACGAGCGAAACAAAACACCCGATTCCAAGGAAGCTAGGATCTGGAAAAGACACCAGACAAAGTGCCGGAAGATCGCCCAAAGCGGCATGACGACAGAGGAAGGCCTCAGCATCATCCGAAGCCCCCAGTGGCAATGGACGGACGGTTTTTACAAAACGTAATTATCCCTTTTTTTAATGGGGCAAACGGGCGGTCGTTTCATTCGAAATGATCCTGCAATCACGAAATCCCATCGACACCCTGCTCACATTTTGACAGTGTCGATGTCATGAATATCGATCCTACTTCCAATCGTTCCCCGCTGAGTGTATCTCGCCGTTCTTTTATCCAGACCACCGGGCTTGCTGCGGGTGCTTTGGGAGCTAGTGGTATCATCCCGAGCTTCGCCGCTGAGAAAGCCAAACCGAGCTCCGATACCCTCGTCAAAACCCTCTACGATACTCTGAGCGAGGAGCAACGGAAGAAAATCTGCTTTGGCTACGACAACAAGCTGCGCCTCGAGGTTGATAATAACTGGCACATCACGAAAACGATGGTGGCAGATTTCACCAAAGACCAGCAGGCCATGATCAAGGACATCTTCATGGGTCTGCACAGTGAAGAGTATGCCCAAAAAGTCTACAATCAGGTCGTGTCTGACAGTGGCAAAGACGGCTTCGATGGTGGCTCCTCCATTGCCATTTTCGGTAAGCCGGGCACAGGAAAATTTGAATTCGTTCTGACTGGGCGACACTGCACGCGTCGCTGCGATGGTGACTCCATGACCGGCGCTGCCTTCGGTGGGCCCATTTTTTACGGCCACGCCGCGGGAGGTTGCCGGGAAGGGCCAAAGCACGAAGGCAACGCCTACTGGTATCAAGCCATGAAAGCAAA
>CAXMRT010000185.1:0-19247 GCA_964196025.1 uncultured Gemmatimonadales bacterium
TGTCGCGATCATCAGGCGGACCCGTCACGTGCACGGTGCACTATTTTGCGAGGAGGAGGGTATGCTCATTCTGTCAAGCCCGTGGACGCATTCAAGGGTGTGCCCATGCCGTCCTTGAAGGGGGGTGGGCAGTCGAAGACAACGTTTGCATCGACAGCGGACAAAAGGTATCAGGCCATGCTCGCTATTATCCAAAAGGGAAGTCGTGACGCGCTAGCCGTTCCGCGGATTGATATGCCGACAGCTATTCCCATTGCGGGTCAGTCCCGTATGTTGGTTCCGCCGGATGTGCCAGAGAGCACGCAGGGCCTAAAGGTGCGTCTTGATCGTGAAGGTGTTGCGCATCTGTCGTGGGATCGATCTGCTGCTGTGATTGGCTTGAATGCAGAGATCTATCGATCAGATAAACCCAGATTTGCACCCACACCGCAAACATTGCTGGCCGAGACACCCTTGTTTGTGTTTCGCGACGATACGGTCAAGCCCGGGGCGCGGGTGTACTATGCAGTGGTTCTAAAAAACTCGAAGAGTCGTAGCAACCCCGCCTATGTCGCGCTGGAGTTTCCATTAAACAGTGACGATAAGGAGGTTGAATAGTGGTGAGTATTGGATCCTGTGATGTTCCTTATGAGAGTGCCTTCGTCGTGGGTTCAACTGCAGCGCCGACGACTAAGTCTGACAAGTCGTATGGAAATAAGGATAGCAGAATGAAAAAGTGGACGCTGGCTACGATTGGATTTTGCATCGTGTTCCTGTCGTTAGATGTCGTGGCTGTGGACGCGGGTGTGTCACCTGTTCGTGTTCTCATCGTCACAGGGGAGGAGCATCCGGCCCATAATTGGCGTACTCGAACTCAGGCATTGAAAGAGGTTTTTTCGGATGACAAGTGCTTTGCTGTCACGATCACGGAAGACCCTGAGTTTCTTGCAGACAAAGAGATTTTTAATCATGACGTCCTGCTGTTGAACTTTTATTCAGCCAAGAAGAATTACCCAGGCGCAGAGTCTCGGGCGCAGCTACAGAAATTTGTCAAAGGCGGTGGCGGGCTGTTTGTGCTGCACTTTGCCTGCGGAGCATTCAGCGACTGGCCGGAGTACGCGACTCTGACAGGCTTGATCTTCACGCCGACGCATAGATATAAAGGGCATCACGATCGTCGGCAGCCATTTGTGGTCGATATGATTGACCGAAACCACGCGATAAGCAAGGGCTGGAAGGCGCACCTAGAGGCCGACGACGAGCTCTACTACTGTATGGGTGGAAAGACCAGAGAGTTCCATGTCCTGGCGACAGCACGATCAACGAACACAGGTGAAAACCATCCCATGGCCTTCTGTCTGCAGTACGGAAAAGGCCGAGTCTTCAACACGCCGCTCGGCCATGACGCGAGGGCCTGTAAACTGCCGGATGTTGCTGAGTTGATCAGGCGGGGTACGGTGTGGGCCTCCGGGTCTGACAAAATCGAAACCAACGAATAATGCAAGGAACATCATCATGCCGAAAGTCGGAATAGGATTTCATACAGACGCGTTCAACTCGACATTCAAGTCTTTTGAGCAATGTTTGGAGTGGGCCCAGGAAAATGACGTTCATTACATCGAGCCCGGTGTGATCGAAGGGGCGTGCTGGATACACGGGCTTGGTTACTTCCCACATATTTCGCTTCTGGAAGACCCTGCTCTGCTGCGCGAAAAAATGGCTTCGTATGGGGTCCAGTTGTCACAAATCGATGCGGCCTATCCGCTGTCGGGTAAATGTGGCCCGACAATTGGGGTTCCGTACGTTCTTAAATCTATCCCGTGGGCAGTGTTGGCGGGTTCGCCACGTGTCGCGACGACCGACGGTCTGCATCAACCAGAAGGCCTGACGGATGACGAGGCCATGGAATCGATGAAGCGTAGTTATGAACAGATTATCGAAGTGGCCGAAGCGCACAAGATTGTTGTCACCATCGAGGTGCACGGTTACTTCACCACTAACCCCGACCGGTTGGAGCAGATGCTAAACTTTTGTGAGTCGCCGTGGCTCCAGTTGAATTTGGATACTGGAAACTCCTATATCGCGGGCCAAGACCCTGTCGCCTTTACCGAGCGCTTTCTGGATAAGATTCATCACGTTCACGTCAAAGACGTCTCGCAGTCACTCTCAGATGCGGTGCGGGGTGGCCAGACGGGGATCGCCGTCAGTCAATGTGCTACTGGTGATGGCGTGAACGGGAACAACATCCGGGCCTGCATGAAGCAGCTATACGATCGTGGCTTCGATGGGGTGTTCAGTATCGAATGCGAAGGCGAGGGCGGGCCCATGATTGAGCGCTCCTTGGCCTGGGTGCGAGACGCACTCAGCGATACCGGGTTTGAGGTGGAGTAGCAGAGCGTGTTTTGGAAAACAACTCAAGGCCGCGAAGCGGTTTACCAAATTGTTAACATCGAACAGCCGACGTACCACTGTTAATTAACTATTATATAGGGAGAACCTTATGACTACGCCACATCAACACAATGCCAGCAGTACACGTCGAGAATTCTTGAAAACATCAGCAGTAGTCGCCGGTGCAGTCGGCGTGAGTAGCGGGGTTTTTGCCGCGGGAACCGACACATTGCGTGTGGGGATGATTGGGTGCGGTGGCCGAAATTCCGGTGCTGTGGTCCAAGCACTGTCCGCTGACCCAGGAGCTAAACTCGTTGCCATGTGCGACATATTTATGGATCGCGTCAAAACTAAGCGTAAAGCGATCAAAGCAGAGAAGGGCGATCAGGTCGCGGTTGATGATGATCATTGTTTTGCAGGGTTCGATGGTTACAAGCATGTCATCGACTCCTGTGACGTTGTTCTCATCGCCAACGCAGCTAAATTTCACCCCCTGCACGCGATGGCTGCCATCAAGGCGGGTAAACACGTGTTTGTTGAAAAGCCACACGGTATTGATCCGGCTGGCATCAAACTACTTCGGCAGGCCTCAGAGCTGGCAACCGAGAAAAAGCTCAGTTTAGTATCTGGGCTGCAGAGTCGTTATCACACTGGTTACGGTGAGACCATGAAGCGGATTCACGACGGAGCGATCGGTGAAATCATCTCGATAGAAGAGAATTTCCTACGTGCTCCATATGTTGTGATCGGGCGAAAAGAGGGACTGAGCGAATTGGAGTGGCAGTGTAGTACGCAGTATCATTTCCGATGGTTGTCTGGGGACGATGTCCCACAGTCGCTCGTGCATAATATGGATCGCGCCAGCTGGGCGATGAACAACGCCGTCCCAATCAACTGCCATGGACTTGGCGGGCGCTCTTCGATGACTGAAGGGATCTATGGTGATGTTTTTGACCATCATTCAGTTGTATACGACTACCCGAACGGAGTGCGCGTCTACGCTTTTTGCCGAACGACTACGGGTTGCTACAACAACTCGTCGAGTATCGTGCATGGAAGCACGGGGAAGGCTGATGTTACCCGCTGCCGCATATCGGGCGAGATGGATTGGCGTTGGAAGGGGCGTTGCAACCCGTATCAAATCGAACATGACACCCTTTTCGCCGCGATCCGCTCTGGGACGCCTGTTAACAACGGCGCATACATGGCCAACAGTACGTTGACAACAATAATGGGGCAGCTGTCCTGCTATACAGGTGAAGAAGTGACGTGGGAGCAGGCCAATGCCTCTGATTTCGCGTATGCGCCGAAACCTGAAGATTGCCGTGACGGTATGGAGCCTCCGGTTCAGCCGGGTGCTGACGGTTCTTACCCGGTGCCAAAGCCCGGATCTACAAGGTTGATCTGAGTGTGCACGTGAAACTAAAAACAATTCTACTTACAGGGGTCGCTGCCTGTTGTGTCAATGGGGCTACCGAGTCGGCCAAGAATTATACGGAGAGCTTTACTGATCTGCGGGGCGAGACGCTTTCTTTTGACATGCGTTTGATCCCGGGTGGGACATTTGTGATGGGCAGTAGCAAGAGTGAAAAAGGACATCAGGCGCACGAAGCGCCCTCGCATAGGGTTGACGTCAAGCCGTTCTACCTGTGCTCGACAGAAACCACGCTCGCGCTTTTCCTGTCGTATTACCTCGAGACGAACAAGGCTAAGGCTTCCCATGAAACGGCGTTGAAAAAGGGTGCAGTCGATGGGATCTCGGGGCCTACGCCGATATTTGGTGATCTAAAGATGGGTTTCAGCACGCAGAACCCTGCCATGGGTGCGACGTGGCACAATGCGGTTAACTTTTGTACATGGTTGTCCGGGAAGACGGGTAAGGCGTATCGTTTGCCGACGGAGGCGGAATGGGAGTATGCGGCGCGTGCGGGGGGCAGCGGACCGTTCGGAAAAGGACACGACGCATCCACCCCTGACCAGTTTGCCTGGTTTGGCGACAACTCGGACGGCGAGCCGCATCCTGTTGCCAAAAAGAAGCCCAACGATTGGGGGTTGTATGACATGTCTGGCAATGTTCGCGAATGGGTTAGCGATGCGTATGATCCCGTCGCCTACAAGACGACGACTCCAAAGGGCGTGGTCCACGTTGTGCGTGGCGGCGATTATGACAGTGATCCAGAAGACCTTCGCTGCGCCGCACGGGGATTTGAAGAGAAGTGGTGGCGAGATGGAGACCCACAGTTGCCTAAGAGTATTTGGTGGCTGCCCAAAATCGATGTCATTGGTTTTCGCCTCGCGCGGTCCGTGGAGTAGCCCGCTGCAGCGTTAGTATCTGGATACGAGTGGTCTGTTCCGTATGTGTATCTGGTTCCGCCAATAGAGCCAGAGTGTCACGGGATGCTTTTGAAGCGGGGGCTAGTGACTACTCTAGTGTGGGGAGAGCGACCTTGCCCTGTAGTTGAGCTTCACCGCCTTCTTTTTCATAGACGCCGTAGAAAATGGAACCGGAATCAAGCCATAGTGTGATGCGGTGTAACTCTTCTTTGGATAGGTTTACGCCATGGTGTCCCGTATTGAGCATCTTATAGAGCTTAGACGTCATGGCACCGAATTTTCCTGGTGTCGTTCGATATCGATCACCATAATCATAGAAGCCAAATTTCGGTGTGAGGCTCCAGTAGGATTGATACCAGATTTTGCGTCCGTCCCGTACGATGGCGCTATCCAGCGGGGGTGCGGTTTCTGAATGTTGTGCGTGGCACGATACGCACTTTTTATCGAGTACAGGTTGAACCAGAATGGGGTAGCTAAATGGTTTAGACCCCGCAACGTCAGGTTTAATCGTAGACGGGGGTCGCTGTAGAGCCTTGGCCGGTGAGAGATGTGAACTTGGAGTGCTAGTTTTGGGTTCGTGACACCCGTGACACACTAATACTTCGCCCGGCTGAACATAGGCGGCTGATCGCATTCCCTGAACCGCGAGACCCTCTTTGTTTAACGCCTGGAAGCTGAGTTCTCGCATTGCCGGCACGATAAAGTGGGCGCTTCCATCGGTCTCTACGGGAACTGTACCTAGCACCTGTCGAGCCATCGTTATGGAGTCGGGGGCGGACTTTATGCGTAGCCCAATCTCGTGAGGAGGGAAGCCTGACGGAACCGTGCTCGGCAACATTTGCATAATGCGAAGAGCGGTTATTTTGGTTCCTTCGGGCCATGGTTTGAGACTGTCATACACATTGATGACGCCCATGACACCGGTCTTAGGCTGTTCCTCTGGGGTCGATCGTGCGGATGCATTTGGCATCAAGCGTGGCGAGGGGCGCGGCCGGAAAGGCATAGGGCTGAGGCTGGCGATTTCTGCATCGCGATAGAGAAGTTCCTTGTTCCCGAATGCATCGAGTAGATAGAGCCCATGATTGAATTTGTCTTTATCGTCGTAGACGCAGAGGTAGTAGTTCTCGCTGAGTGGCCAGGCCGAGCCATACATGTGAGATTTTTTAGCTTCGGATTCGGGGAAAGGGACTTCTGGAGTGATGCGCTTTACGGGGGCCATGGCGTCATCATCCGCAACTCGAGGATCCACCATAACCAGCGAGCCGAAGGCCTGGCCGTGATGGGGCGCAGCCGTTGCGATGAACCTATGCGAGCCAGGAATGGCGCGGACATCCATCTCCATGTCGGGACGTTTTTCTTTAGTCGCATAGTTGCCGTGTACGGAGCGGGTGTCGCGTCCGTCTGGAGAGGTGATCCATGGTGCATGGGCTGTACAGCCATGACGATCGATGTAGTCCCAGCGGGTATAGACGATTTCGCCACTATGGGCGATGCTGGGTTGCCATTCGTTGTTCTCATGGGCGCTAAGCATGTTGATGTTGGATCCATCGGGTTTCATGTCGAAAAGGGTGTATGTGGGGCAGGCTCGCCCGCATCGCAGATACCCGCCCCGTCGTTCTGAAATAAAAACAACGCGCCCGTTCGGCATAAAACAAGGGTCGAAGTCGTTGAATGTTCCGTCAGTGATCTGTTTCAGGTTACTGCCGTCGCTATTGACGTTGAATATATGAAAGGAATTTTCCTGATGCCAGTGACCTTTGCTTGAATCCGTATGGTGTCGTTGCTCTTTGTCAGGGTGACATTCGGTGTAGGCAAAGAGTATGTTGTTTCCGTCGTAGCTCAGATCGGGTGATAAAAAAGACCCCTTGTTTAGACGTGTTCCTTTGAGGCGCCCTGACTGCACAATGCTTTCGCTGAGTAGATCTGTGGCAGTGGGGGAGTCACCAAAGACATCGTTCAGGACAAATAGGCTGCCTCCTGGACGTGCATTGATGCCGTAGAATTGGTCACACATATGATTGTACGTCGCTCGATGGCGTTTGATGAAGAGTAATTTATCAAAATCTAGTAGCGGATTTGAGAAAGCGATGCGCCGACGTAGTTTACATGCTCGTTCATAGATGTCGTATCGCGCCGTTGTCGATTCAAGGGAGGTTTTCTTTGCAAGGTCCGAGAGTGTCGTCAACTCGGCTTCAAATTCTGAAAACCACTCCACGGTATTCAAGTTTTTCAACAATGTGGTCGTTCGGCGCAGCACGATATCGAGGGGATCTCGATCGGTGTTCGCGATGCCTGCGGCTGCGTTGAACAGTTGGTCTGGATAACGGTTAACCGTTTTTTGGTTCTTGAGGTCGGCTAAGAGCTTCTGGTGTTGGCGACGGAGTTCAGGGGACTCCAGAGAGGTCGTCGTTTTTTGGGGTTCGGAGTGAAGGCTCGTTGAGAGTACGAACGTGAAGAGTAGTGTGAGATAGAGCCAGTGACTGGGTGTGCGTGTTCGTTGCTTCATAATTCTAGACCTCCGACGAGCAGTGTTGAATGTGTATCGACATGTTGTAGACGCCCGAAGGGACTCCCACACATTTGGTTGCATATGGGTATTTCGACATCCTATTGACTCCGTCCCATGTTTTTCGATTCTTCATTCAGCAGTGACGTATCGGGGGACCCTTTTTGGATTAGGACACGATAACGTAGATGCATGGTGTCGCCTTTTTTCAAGGTGATGGGGCCATTGTAAAGGGGTGAGGGGTTTAAGAATCGAAAACTTCCGCGATAGATATACCAAGGGGTCGGCGCATTAGGGTTCTCTGGATGGTCGAACATGGTGAGGGTTTCAGCATCCGTGCCGTTATCGCGTGTGATGCTGTGCCATGTTGCTGTTTGCCCGCTTTTTGTTTTGCTGGGATCCGCGAGTAGGCCGACGCTACTGTTTGCAACCTGTACCGTTTCCCAGTCGCGAGAGGCGCGGAATGACATCCCCCCGTACCCACCCCAACTGGGGCCACCCCGGTGTGGTGGTGGGGTGACGTCTAGTACAGCGTCGTCTTCAGCCGTAAAGCGTAAGTCCCAATCGATCCGATAGTTTCCTTCCGCGTCCGGCGCGGACACTCGGACAGTCCGCTGTTCCTTAAGAACGATAGCTTTGGTCTTTTTAGGAAAATAGTGAAGGGTCAGCTTGAACTCGCTGGAAAAATCATCGGATGCTTGGGCGGTCGCGTCGACAATTTGTGTGATGCCCTCTGATTGTTGTGTCTCCTTGTTTTCTTCCCAGTAGTTCACGCCGTTGATCTTTTTCCAACAGAACCAGAGTCCGCGATGCCAAGGGTGATCGCTCGGGCGAAATGCTGTCAGCGTTTTGCCGGACTTTGGGTGACTCAGTGGATGAAAATAGGGCTTAATCGCATCATTCCCATAGTTAAATTTCCAGATGATCGTGTTGGAACTGTCGGATTTCGCCACCTCTTTTTTGAGACTGGGAGCGTTTGTGGACGCGCGGTCTTCGCGCACATTGAGGTAGGCGAGCAGGTCGTCTGTTTGGCTGGAATCCTGAACTAAGGCTAGAGAGTGTGTGTCCTGTTGCCATGCGTATGAGTGTCTGAGTAAACCCGGGGGCATCATGGAGCCGGCAAGGTTTTCTGTCTTCTCAATATCTTTTTGTAAAATATGCTGGGTCTGGTTGCCGGGGAGCATGAATGTGATCCCGCTTTCATCTGTGTTGACCATGCGGCCCACGAGAGAGTCTCCGTTTTTGAGAGTTAGCTTTGTGGTCTCGTGCCCCGATTTGATTCCGGCTGAAGGATCGTTGATGGCCTTGACCATTTCAGACCGAGAGAACATATCCCCAATTCCTTTTAAATTCGGGCCCAGTAACTCGGTCGTTCCATCGAGCGAGTGACAGCCTGCGCAGGCTAATTGGGAGTAGAGTTGTTTGCCGCGTTGCACGTTACCTTTTACGCGTTCGGCCTGACTCTCCGAGGGGCGGGAGTGTGATGGTAGCCATGGTGCATAAAAGAAACGATAGATGTCACCTCTGGGCGTCGCGTGAGGAATGTGGTGACCCCGCTCTTTGCCAAACCGCGCGGCATACATGCTGCCATCTTTGCCGAACGCCAGATCGATTACCTTAGGCAGGTTTTTAACCATGGGCATCTCTGTCGCTTTATAGCTGTTGTCCTTTTGTTTCTCGAGTTCTATACGGACAATCGACCCGCGATCCCATTTTCCGTCGGGGCCCCAGCATGCAAAAAAGATCTGACCGGCAGTGCCTCCGAAGTCGTTATCTGGTGGGTTCGCGCAAAGCCCGCCAGACCCGAACCCGTGTTCTATCTTTATGAGAGGGTCGATGGTTGTACCATGATGGGGGTATTTGGCCTTGTTGTGGCCGTAGAATCCCCCGCGTATGGCGTGATTAAATTCCTCGGTTGGGTTTCCTCCGCCTCTGTTGTCGCTAAAAAAGAGATCGCCATGTTGATTAAACACCATGCCGTAGGGGTAACGCAGTCCGTACGCATAGCGCTCGATGTCCTTGCCGTCGGGAGAGAGTTTTAGAATGGATCCGCGGTAGCCGTGGGGGTCGGGTGCCGCGTTACTATTCAAATAGTCTGTGCACAGGATGAAGTAGAGATGCCCGTCGGGACCGAAAGTCAAAGCAAAGGTCCAGTCATAGTAGTGTAGCGTCCACGGGAAATCGTCGAAAAAGGTCCGGCTTTCGTCGGCGACACCATCTCCATTGGTGTCCGTGTATACTCGGATTTCTTGAGTGGTCGCGATGTACACATCCTTACCTTTAAAGGCAATGCCGGTGGGGTATCGTAGTTTATCATTTTTCACATCAGCAAAAAACTGTGCGGTATCCTCAAGCCCATCGCCATCACTATCCTGAAGGGTGTAGATTTCCCCCGTATAGTTGGCCGCATAGATGGTTCCATCCGGAGCGGTTTCCACGAGTGTTGGATTCCAGAGTTTGACGCCTCGCGTGATGGGTAGTTTTACGGCTGCATATTTTCCGTAAACAGTGAGATCGCGGTCCATGTGATTTTCGATGGTTGCGCGCGATGGGAGGACGCCCTTTGGGGGTGCCGCACTAAGGGTGGCACCGCAACATAGGACGCTTGCACATCTGATAAACTGTTTTAGCATAGCATACTCCGATGGGTGGGTTTAGCTTGTGCCTGACCATTCTCGCAAGCGTTGGGCGGAGGTCCGTACGGTTTTTTCACCTGCGACTTCAAGTGTGGTGGGGCCGTCAAATCCAGATGCCATGAGGGCTTCTACGAGGGCCTGAATGCCCACAACGCCGTCACCAAGGGGGATGAGACCCATGCCGCAACCGAATTCCTTGCCTCGTTTGCTTTCCATCTCCGCGGGCATATCCTTCCAGTGCACGTGTTTGATGCGTGACCCGAATACCTTGACGAATTCATGTGGGTCGCCGCCGCCCAACCAACTGTTTCCGGTGTCGAGGTTGATGCCAACGACGTCGTCGGCGTCTAGGGCATCTAGAATCGATGTCATGCCCTGCACGGTGTCAGTGAGGCATCCATGGGGTTCAAGAAGTAGATCGATACCGAGCTCGCGTGCCCACTCAATAGGCGCTGCTAGTTTTTCATGAATAGAAAAGAGCATTTGATCGGTACTCAGTTTGCGCCCGAAGTCGGTCTGCGCATCGCCTTCTGTGGTGATGACCTGTTTGATTCCGAGAAGATTGGCGAGGCGAATGGCCTTGATGATTTGAGCTGTCTGATACCGATCCGGGCTTGTGGGATCGAGCAGGTTGGCATGTGCGCAGACGCTGGTAAGGGTGAGGTTTTGTGCCTCCGCCATTTTGCGAATGCGTGCCGGGTTGCTGTCCAGGCTGATGGACGCGGCGAATCCGTATTCGCTGCCTAATGACGCACCATCGTGGTTGTCAGTGAGGTCGGCGTAGTCAAAACCCATTTCGCGAATGCGAGCGAATTGATGGTCCATGTCTGAGAAGGGGTCTATGAGTGCAAAACAGCCGATGATCATGATGTTCTCCAGTAATAAGGTGTTGTCAGTTAGTTAGTATAGAAAGGGGTCGAGACGGTGGAACCGCCGCTATTTATTTAGTGAGTTTCTGAGGTTTCGTGTGGCTCCGTTTGTAAGAGTGGTGGCGGGTCGGGGGTCATGGTTTTGAGTGCTGATAAGAACGAGGACATGTCCTTTCCAACAACGTCGCCAATGAGGCAGTCGATCAACGCTGAGCGATGTTCGGGAAATGTTGTCGCAAACTTTCCGAAGCTGAATGTCGGATCGTAAAAAGCAAATATGAGGCGCCGGATAACGTCCACCCCGCCAAGTAGGTCATTGCGGAACGAGTTTAGTGCTGCAGCGCTGAGGTCGTCTGCTTCAAGTGCCGCGTGAATGCTTTCTGCGGCAAGCTCACCTGAAGCCAAGGCGAGGTAGAGTCCGGATGAGTAGATGGGATCGAGGAATGCCGCGGAGTCGCCGATCATGACCCATCCGTCTCCGCCCATTTCTCGGTTGACGTATGACATCTCGTGTAAGCCCCGTGTTCGGTCTACACATGTGGCATGTTCAAGTCGTTCGGCGACCAGGGGTGAGGCCTCAATTTCAGTTGTCAGGATAGAGTCATACGTCATGCCGGGCTGTAATAGGGTGGTGGGGTCTCCTACGAGGCCGACGCTGATCATGTCGTCTGGTAAGGGGATGTACCAGAACCAGCTACCATCTGATCGAGTGAAAATAGTTGTCTCACCTGCGTCACGTCCCGGATAGCGTTTACCGCCTTTGTAATAAGCCCAGATACTGGCTTTGTGTAGACCGGGGACCGCTGTGCGTAGCTCGAGTTGTTTTCCGATGACCGTTGCGCGTCCGGATGCATCGATAATGACCCGAGCGTTGATATCGCGGGGAGGCTCTGCTCCTGTTTGGATCTGAAGTCCGACAGCTTGAGTGTCGTTGAAAAGGACGTGTTTCACCCGGGTGTCTGACAGGACCTCAACGCCCTGCTCTTTGGCGTTCTCTAGGCAGAGGGTGTCGAATGATGCGCGGTCGACTTGCCATGTGCGTGATCCCTCGCCGGAAATAACTTCATCGAAATAGAAGGGGTCGCTTGATGCGCCTGAAGGGCGAACGAAGCGGACGCTATGTTTTTCTGGGTAATTCGACTGTTCCATTTTCTTGAGAAGGCCGAGTCGCTCCAGAGTGCCATAGGTGTGCGGAATTAAAGATTCTCCTACGTGGTAGCGGGGGAATGTTGTTTTTTCTGCGATGATACAGCGATGGCCTTGTTGCTGCAGAAATGTTGCGGCTGCGGCGCCGGCCGGGCCTCCGCCAATAATTGCCACGTCGTATGAATTGTCCATAGCACGCTCCTGTTTAGTTAACTGTAGCGGATAGATTTATGATCATTCAGGTAGAAACGAGGTAGCGCCTCATCTACCCGGGCGAGGCCTTCGTGTGTGAGTGAGATGCTGTCATCGTCCATTTCGATCCATCCGTCGTTGTCGAGGATCTCGAGTTGAGAGGAGAAGCGTGTGAAGATATCGACGTCGAATTTGGATAGAAAATAGTCTTGTTTGATGTGTCCCAGCTTGAGTTGGAGAATAAACTCCCTGATGACCTGTTCGTCGGAGGAAAGTGAATAGGAGCGGGACAAGGGCAGTTTATGGTGGTCGACGGACTCTAGATACCCAGCGAGTGACGCATGGTTTTGTTGGTGTACCCCATTGATGTAGGAAAATGATGATGCGCCAATGCCAACCATATTGCAGCCACTATACTGGAGGGTTTGATAGAGGAATGGGTGTTTTTCGGGCTCGCGAACGGCCGTGTAAGCACTGATCCGGCTATACCCCGCAGAGTCCAGTTGTGTGTATCCGTCCATAAGGCGCTTGTGTCGTTCGTGCCATGTGGGAGGTAGGGGGAGGGTGCTTCCCCGCGATCCGTTAAGCTTGTGGAAGAGGGGTGTGTTAGCAGGAATTTCTAATTGGTAGAGTGTTATGCTGTCTGGGTTGAGGTCAATTAATTGTTCAAGACTGTCATGAAACGTGTCATCGGTTTGTCCGGGAAGACCCACAATCAGGTCGAGGTTTACACAGTCAAACCCTGTGTTTTGAAGTCGGCTATAGGCCTGAAGAACATCGGCCTTTTTATGGACCCGACCGCTGGCTTGCAGGATATCGTCGTGCATGGACTGTACCCCCATACTGACGCGGGTGACACCGGCGGCTTTCATGACAGCGAGTTTTTGATCCGTCGTCGACTTGGGGGCGCACTCGAACGTGACCTCTGAGCCTTCCTTCCAAGGAACCGCGTTCTTGAGTAGTGCGAACATGCTTTCAAGTTGTGGCCATTCCATCATAGTGGGCGTGCCGCCACCGACATAGACACAGTCAAACGCTCTGTTTTCGAGGAGGGGAGTTTTAGCGTACTCCCTTAATTCCTGTTCCAGTGCTACCAGATAGCGGTTAACTTCATTGCGGCTCTTTCCTGCGTAGGAGAGGTAGTAACAAAAGTCGCATCGCTTCTCGCAAAAAGGAAGGTGCATATAGAGGATCAGGGGAGTCGTCAACGCGGGGGTTTGGAGCGCATCGGTATAGCGGGAGTTCTGATCCTCTACCCATTTGGAAAAGGGAGGGTAGGCAGCGACGAAATAGTTTCCCGTGCGTGCAGAAATCTTCTCATCACGCGTAGGAACATGGAAGTCAGCTGTTTCCTGTATCATAAGGGCACCCCTTTACATTAAGACTAATCACATGTGATTATAGTAATATGGGGTGCAGCATTCAACCTTTCCTATGAGGTTTTTTGGTCGGGGGTCCTTGGGCTGGGCTACGTGGGGTGTTTTGCGTGGATCTTTGGGCTATACGTCCCAGTATTCTGAACTGTCGAAGCGGGCGGTTTTCAGCTTTGGGGGCGTAGTCGCGGGTGACGGAGAGTTACTCGATTATTTTTCCATCGAGGATATCGTCGATCGTGGTGTCTGTTAGAAGTTCCGCGATCCTCTTGCGTTGTGGTTTCCATTGTTCATGAAAGGCGCATGGGTTGGAGTCGGAGCATTTTTTCCATCCGAAAAAGCATTCGGGCTTATCGCTGATATGTTGAAGGGGGTCCAGCACGTCGAGTAATGTGATTTTGTTGGCTTTCCGAGCGAGTGAGAAGCCGCCGCCATGGCCTCTGGCTGAATTTAGAATCCCGGCCGCCGCGAGCTGTTGGAGTAGTTTCCCTAGATAGTTCTGTGGGGCCCTGATTTCCTGAGCGATGGCTTTGGCGCCCATCGGTTGGTTGTCTGGTTGGGTGGCCAAAATCACGACGGCCTTAATTGCATGCCTACCTGAGTCTGAAATCATCAAATCATATTACAGCATGTGATTATATAAACCAACTGCTGAACGCAGTTATTTTTGGGCAGGTCGGGGTGAGCCCCAAATGTCGTGAGATGGGCTCGAGATAAGAGGGTGGTGTAGATGCAGTCGAGGCATCACGTTGGCATGGCATCTTTAGATAAAAAATGACTTAAGGCGTCGTCTCTGCTTCAGAGATTGTTTGTGGAACTGTCCGCCGCAGTGCATCTTCGAACTGTATATCGGGTCGAAAATTGGCATGGTTTTTGAATTCAGCGTTTAGGCGCCCCCAGTAGGATGGGTGGAAGGGGCAATTGACATCTAGCCAGTTTGTAATTTTTAGTAAGTCCTTCTTGTCGAGTTTGATGTGCGGATGCGCAGCGGTGAGTTTTTTGGCATAGGTCTGTTGTGTGGGACTTTTCAGTTTAAAGCTGCCACCGGAAAGCATGACGGCCAGGGGGCTGCTAAGAGCGCCCATGGAGTAGGGTGGGATATAGTGGATCGCTGCTGAGCCAGTGTCTTCATTGCGTAGTCGTCGATTTCCCAGAAGTTGTTTTTCTGATTTCCCGAGTTTAATTAGATTGTTGTAGGAGACACTGTAGACGCCTTGTTCAGTGCCCCTGAGGTTTAGGCCTGCGCTACTACCCTTGTCTGAGCCGTGACATGCGAGACAGTGTTTGTCCCAGATAGGTTGGATCTGGCGATCGTAATCAAAGAGCTTCTTCGCCTGCGTTTCGCCGGGTTGCGGACCGATATGTGAGGGTGGGAGATAGGCTGGTATAGACGAGTGTGCGCGACTATCACCGGGTGCCTTATTTTGTGTTTCATGGCAGCCGATGCAGCTGCGGGTCTCGCCGGGCATGTAGTGAACAAAGGTTCGTTCTGTTTGCACCATCCTGCAGTCTTTATCCAAGGCTTGGAAATAGATGTTACGTCCTGCCGGGACATAGAAAGTCGCAGACCCATCTTCTGCAACGGGTACTACACCGTATTGTGCCTTTAGGCCGAGATGGCCGTCACCCAACGCAGAGTGGGCCAATCCTGCAGCGTCGTTACGCCAGGTTTTGCGTGCGGCCCAGGGACGGGGTGTCTGTTCTAGGACGCGTAGATATTTGATAACGCCTCTATCCACGCCGTTCAGACCTTCATACACATCGGACATCACGCAGAGTGCAAGGCCTTGTTCGGCAAGCTTCGGATCTAGCGGCGATGTGAGGATCGGCGGCTTTTCTCGTTTCATAATGGGGTAGGGGTGCCAACACGAAATTGTGTTGTCTTTATACAATACGGTTTCTTCGCCTTCATCGTTCAAAAGCGCTAAGTCGTATGATGTTGGGTGACTCCACGCGGGGCCTTTTGGTTTGTGAGAGACAATGAATAATTGTTCGGACAAGGGGTAAGGGTCTTTAAATAGGCGACCCGTTTTTCCGGTCGGATCGTGGTGCCATTTCCCGTCTTCACCGCGAAAGTCGAACCCGCTGTGTTTGAGGGCATGAATGTCTTTGGTCACAAAGGTCATGGTTTCCGCGGAACGGTTATCTTGGGTCGTATCGACAACGATCACAGTGCCTAGGGCATTGTTGACCCAGTGTGACGCTCCTAGCATGACGATTTTATTGCGTGTTCCCGGAATGGGTCGCGGGTAAATCATGGTCTCTGGGAAGGAGATGGTGTTTCCGTACACTTCGCTGGAATTTGATCCGTCCGGCCGCATGGCCCAGAGAGCTTTGTTGTTTCCAGCAGCTTTGTCTACGTATTCCCAGCGGTGATAGAGAATGCGGCCATCAGGGAGGATCGCTGGGCTCGCTTCGCTTACCGGGCTGTTGGATAGTTGTTTTATTGCCCGCGTGGCGGGATTTACTCGAAAGAGATTCTTTGTTGTAAAGTTGTCTCTGGAATCGCAAAGGATGCTGTACTGACTGCGTGTTGACACAAATACGATGTCTCCATCTGGGAGGTAGCATGGGTGTAAATCATCGGTTCCGTGGTGATAATTTCGGCTCCTATATTTTTTGACAAGTTCAGCTTCATCTTTGCGGGGGAAGGTTATTTGCCGGAGTCCAGTGCCATCCAACCCCACTTCATAAATCCGATAACCCTCAAATTCCGACTGTTTGTAATCGAAGACTACGGTCATGCCGTCAAAGGAGAGGTCAAAGCGGCTCACAACGCCGTTGGTGAGGTCGGGTACAAGGTCAGTTGCCTTGCCAGTGCTTAAGTCGAGTACGGCCAGTCCACCGCCGGGTGTCCACTTACTGTTGACGTATTCGGTATAGACATGGTTGGCGGTAAAGGTGAAGCGTTTGATGAAAACCAGTTTCTCGATTCCGCGATCGCGTAACTGCTGCGCTGCGGCCTTGTTGATACCGGCTGGTGCTGCGTTGTCAGTCTCATTTGCAACACCAACTGAGGTGCCGAGGAGGAGAGCGACAAGGACGGTTATGATGCTTGCGCTGTGATCGGGTTTATTCTGCATATCCTGCTCCTGTTATTTTGTGGGTGGACTGTACCAAAGGGATTTCCAATACGCTTGGTCGAGGGCGTAGGGGTCGAGGTCGTTTTTGGAAGGGTCGAGCGATTCTGGCAGAATCCCGAAGCGCTTCATCTCGCGGATATATGCCGGATGTGGTTTGAAGTTGGGCATATCGAAACGGGTCACTTCCTCAAGTTTCTCTTTGCCAGCCGTAATCATCTTTAGCAGTGTTTGGTAATCCTTATCGGATGTGTCCTTGAAAACGACATTGGAATCTTTAGACCCTTCCCCCTCGGTGTTCTTGCACGATCCGTAACCGCCTGCGTCCTTGGCCAATGGCGCGAGCAGCATGATTGAGTCTTTCGGGGTGCTGAGATTAAACAGGATGTGACGTGAACTTTGTAGTCTCGCGTCGCCAATGCGCGGTTGCCAAAAGCTCAGGCCCTGTTCATCGGACATGTTGTGAGGAAGCCTCGTTTTATCCGTGTGACAGCCATTGCAGCGGCGCTTGATCACGGCCTGGCCATTCAGGCTGGTTTGCCATTGTGAATCATTATTGATGACCTTTTTGTTTTTCTGGTAGCCACCGATCATCCCAGTGCCTAGTGCGGCGTAGGTGCCCGGATATGTCGCGGCAGCTTCGATCCAGTATCGAATCATGTCGACCTCTTTCTCTGACAATTTAGCGCCATGGTGGTCCCCATGTAGCTTCTTCATAATGGGGCTGGCCGCGGCGCCAATCGTATAGGGCTCATAGTTGGCGCCTGGGCGGTTCCGACCATCGGCAAACTGCTTGTTTATGGTCAGGGTGTAATAGCTATGGCTGAACATGGGGCCACGATCGCCAGTCAAGAGTATGCGGCCTTCGCGTTTCGAGGGTTTATGGCAGGGGACACACTGTTTATCAAGAATGGGTTGTATGTCGCGGGGGAAGTCGAAGACGCTTGGGATACCGGCGATCTTCTTGATGTCGCTTGCGGGCCGCTGTGCGGCCAAGGGACGGGTGCCTGACAGGGTGGGAACCGTTGTGCGTTCCTCGTGACACCCAATGCAGCTCACGGTCTCACCGGGGCGCACTGACGTGAAGCTGTGCATGCGTTTGACGCTGTCGTTTTTTTCGTCGAGTGCGATGAAAAAGACGGATCGATTGGCAGGCACTTTAAAGAAGGCAGAGCCATCTGGCTCAACGGGGATGGTGCCAAGAACGCGTTCCAGTGTGAAGGACCCGCCGTAGGTCAAGGGATCCATACCGCCAGTAAAATTAATCGGTTTCGGGAGGGATTCCATGATGAGTAGTTTTTTGACAGAGCATTCTTTGACAGACCCCATTTTTCGTCCGATGTAGACACTTGTGAGTAGCATGGTCCCTGTTGTTTTAGATTCATCGATGCGACTGGGGAGAACTTTCTCGCGGGGGTGCTTGATGATCGGCCGCGGTTCGTGGAGCTGGAGATGCGGCCCGAAATGGGTGTTACCGAGGGTGAAAATCGTTCGAAGCGTGCCATCACGTGTGATGGTGACGAGATCACGTCCCCTTGCCGCGAAGAAAATATTCTTGCTCACCGCATAGGGGTCGCGGAAGTCTTTCGGCGTCAGGACTTTTTTTGAGCTTTTGTTGTCGGGGCCATATTGATCGGATAATAAAATGACTTCACCTGCATGTTCAGGACGTCCGTGTCCCGGTGAGTCGATCAGTATCACTTCGTTCGAGTCCGGAACAGGTTTAGCATCGATCAGCACGCCGCCGGGGTGCATGTTTCCGAAATAGATCATTTGCTCTGTGCCGTCCGGCTTCATGGTCCAAAGATGGTGGAACTGAACTTGGCTGCGATCAATATATTCCCAGCGTTGATACATAATGCGTCCGTCAGGCAGCGGCCAAGGGGTGTTGTCGTGTTCTAGGTTGGGAGATAGCGGCTGAATATCGCTCCCGTCAGCGCGGCTTTTGTGAACGGTTCCGACCTGTGTTAACCAGCAGTTTACCCAGCGTTTGGCCCGAGTTGAAACGAACACGATCCCGTCGTCTGGCAGGTAAGAGGGCTCGTAATCATCGTAAGGACCGGACGTTAGTTGTTTGAGGTTCGATCCATCGATATTGATTTCAAAAAGATGAAAGTTTTCGCTACTTCCTTTGCGGTAGGAGAAGAGGATTTTCTCTGCGTCGTAGTGGACGGCTGGATCTCGAATGGTTCCCGTTTTATCGTCCAGAAGGATTGTGGTTCCGCCTGTCTTTACGTCGAGGATGGCGAGATGACCTCCGGAGGCATAGAGTTTGGCGTTCTTGTCAGTGGCATAATATCCGATATTGGCATACCAGTGATTGTCAATTTGACTTCCGCGGCTTGCAAAGACAATGTGCGTACATCCTTGGTCAAGGAGCAGTTGTCGTCCTTCTTGCATCTCGTCTGCGTCAATTGTGGCTGCGAGAGAGAGCAGTATGATGCACATGCATAGTATTCGGGTCATTAAGGATCCTCTAACTATTTCTGAAGGTGTCATAAGTGGAAGCCGACCTGTGTCCGGTCCATTGAAATCGCTCTCGTTTTCATCGTCATAAATCCTTTAGGGTGTTGGCGTTTATTCGACCTTCATTAAGCCATTCATCATTCGCCAGTGCCCCGGCAGTGTGCAGAGGTAGGGGTAGTCTCCGGTTTTGTTGGGTGCGACGAACGTTAATTCCACGTTGGAATGTTCAGAAATAACTTTTGTAGAGAACAGGATTTCCGGGGTATCGGGAAGGT
>CAXMRT010000186.1:0-5126 GCA_964196025.1 uncultured Gemmatimonadales bacterium
GCCTGCGCCGCCTCGCGCCCAGGTGAGCACACCTGCCTCTGGCTCTTCGGCAACGACCGGATCAGTAAAAAAACGCGCTCTTCAAGAATCCCCGGAACACCCCAACCCGTTAGATGATCAGGGAAGTCCACTATTTGATCCATGCCAATTTCAAAAACAACTCCATCCGCTCGTTCACCCGGTGTTTCCGAGTAACTAACATCGTAGCTTTTTTCACCAGACCAGACACAATCGGGAAAATCGGACAGATCTTCAATTTCGCCCCAGATGCAGTCCTCCACCTTGAGCATGAGTTGCTCTTCGTTGTCACCTGTGGTGCGCCATTTTTGAAATGCTTTGGCGGTGCATATCTCAGCAGGGATACGCTCGTGGAAAAAGTCATACACGGCTTCCTCCGACCACAGACCGCCGGCACGACGTAATTTATGCTCCGCGCTTTCAATCTCTTCGCGAACCTCTGCTAGACGATGTAAAAACGGCCCCTTAGTCCGCAGGCCACTACCAAGGATCGCCTCACGGATAAAGACCTCATGCGCTTCTTCCGGCCTCACCCTTCCGTAGAAAACCTTGCGTGCATCGACAAGTGTCAACCCACCGCAGAGCACGGTCTCTTTTCCATACACAGCTCCTTGATGTTCATCCCAGTGTGGCGTGTGATGTCGGTAGCGGCACATATGAGGCACGAGTTCCTCGACCCACTTCACATCGATAAGAGAGACCTTACGTGCCCAGACGCGTGAGGTTTCCACCAGTTCGTATCCTAATATCCATTCAGGTTTCTTTTTCCCAAACAGACCCGAGCCAGGGAAGATAGCAAACTCCCGACCGCCGGTGCCACGGTAGGCGCGTTTCTCTTTATCCCAGAACCCGAACTGCATCGGGATGCCAGCCATCAGGGACTTATGCATCTCATCCTCATCCCCCCATTGCTTGCGCTCAGAGGGAAGTGGTCCAATCTTTACCTTGAGCGTATCGCGAACAAGTCTACCAAGTTCGGAAACAATCTGGTCCCACTCCATGACTCGGCGGAAGCTCAGGAAGTTTTGTTTGCAGTACTTGCGCAGTTGATTGCGTTTGAAACGTCTCTTCTCGCGGAACTCACTGATGGCTGACCAGATATGCAGAAGTGTGAGGAAATCAGATGACTCGTCGTTGAATTTTTTGTGGGCATTATCGGCTTCTGTTTGTTTCTCCTGCGGTCGCTCACGCACGTCCATCACACTCATGCCACCGACCATGATCAGCACGGCATCGAGGACTTTTCGTCTGGATGCCTCGATGAGCATTCGACCCAAGCGCGGATCTAATGGAAGTCTCGCCAGCTTGTAACCAGTGTCGGTGAGGTGGCCGTTTTTCTCCATCGCACCGACCTCTTCCAAAGTGCGGTGCCCCTCGCTGATTGCCTTGGCAGAGGGCGGGCTAAGAAATGGAAACTCGCGCACGTCGGGAAGCTTGAGTGATTTCATGCGGAGAATGACGCCGGCTAGAGAACTCCGCCTGATCTCCGGATCGGTATATTCATCGGCGGTATCAAGTGTCTCCTCGTCATAGAGACGAACACAGACACCATCGCTGATCCGACCACATCGACCACGCCGCTGGCGTGCGCTGGCCTGACTAATTTGTTCAATCTGAAGCCGCTGGATTTGCCGAGATGGATTCCATCGACTGACCCGTGCGAGACCACTATCGATGACATACACAATGCCAGGAATTGTCACCGAGGTTTCAGCCACGTTGGTCGCCAGCACCACACGCCGGTTAGAACCACCTGTTTTAAATACCCTTTCCTGTTCGTCGAGTCCGAGCCGGGCAAAGAGAGGCAGGATATCTGTGCCGGGGAAATTTTTCCCTTCGAGCGTATCCGCACATTCGCGAATCTCTCTTTCTCCAGGAAGAAAGATAAGTAAGTCCCCACCATCGTCCAGATCTGTGACCCATTCGACCGCTCGGGCGACGTGGCGTGAGAGATCTTCGCCATCGCTTACTGGTGGCAAAAAGAAATCCTCCACGGGGAAGGTCCGTCCCTCGACGTTGACCACAGGAGCTCCATTAAAATACTCGGAAAACATACCCGCATCCATTGTCGCGGAACTGACTACGATACGGATATCCTTTCGGCGTATAAGCAGGTTTTTCAGGTAACCGAGGATGAAATCAATATTCAGGCTACGCTCGTGCGCTTCATCAATGATCAGAGTGTCGTATTGCCGAAGGTCCCGATCTCGCTGGGTTTCAGCGAGCAGAATTCCATCGGTCATAAACTTGATCGATGTGTCGTCTTGCACCTTTTCAACAAAGCGCACCTGGTAACCGACCCGTTCACCGAGCCCGGTTCCCATTTCCTCCGCCACCCGACGAGCCACGGTCGCTGCGGCAAGCCTACGAGGCTGCGTACATCCCACCCGACCCGTTTTCCCTTCCTCACAGGCAATCTCATACGCCATCTTCGGAAGCTGGGTGGTTTTACCACTTCCCGTCTCGCCTACGACGATGACAACCTGATGGGATCGCATCGCCTCCATGATCTCCTCACGGCGCTGGGCCACGGGGAGATCTGGGTAGTTAATTTGAGGCAGCTCGGACACCGCGGCATGCTGGGGTGGATTAGCGACCGCGAACAGTGCGAAATGTGCTAAAAATTTTCGCCTCGTGGTTGCTGATTCTCCACAACGTCTAAGAATCTACATCCAGAAACATCCAGTTTATCAAGATACCCCAACAAACCAACACCACTAACAATTTTCCAGCTTGCCTCGCGCCTCTCAGGCACCTAGACTTCCAGTCAAATGAAGACACATGGCTCTACCCTTTTGCCATTCCATATGATCTCACATCTGAAAGCATATGATCTCCTCTCCTGCCATGAGTAGAACGATTGCAGTTGCTGCTGCAATCGTGGCATCGATCTGGATGTTTTTTCCTGCAGTAGAGCATTCAGCCACTGAGATAGGATTTCAACCCGGCGATCCAGACCCAAATCTCTATAGAAAATCGCTGATCCCCGGGACGCCACTCCCATGGATTATTGCGGAGTGGGATCAGCGGGAGTCGGACGGAAGGAGCGAAACACGAGTTCGGAGCTTTAGTGTGTTCTATTTCATTCTTCACCTAGCTACTATCGCTGCTCCAATTTGGTTCTATCGCCGTATCGGTCGGAAGAGGACAGCAAACAACACGCCTGAGTATCGAGAACCAAAAGCGGACGATACAAAAATCTAACATAGTTGTCGAAAGTCACCAAATGCACCGAACAAGCCGTGGGTGGCAATCGGCGTCTACGTCTGTTGTCGAGTCGGAGTTTGATCTCGCCGGTGCCACCACTCAAACGCCTCTGACATTCACTCACTATTCGGGCGTTGATCTAAGCAGCGGTTGAGCTATATAATCTAGACATACAAATGGATAATTATTTTATAAAGAAGACGTTTATTGCTGGCACCATTGTTCTCGTTGGCGGTTTCATTTGCACCGCGGATGCGAACGAGGAACCGCAAGTGTCGCCAACCCAGGCGAGCATAATCATCGATACTGAAGGGTCCGCAAAAACCTATGACCGGATGATTTTCGGCGGGTTTCTTGAGCATTTTGACAATCAGATTTACGGCGGCGTTTTCGAGCCCGGTTCACCACTGGCTGACAAACAGGGATTTCGCAAAGATGTTCTTGAGGCGTTGAAGGAATTGAAGGTGCCGGTGATCCGCTGGCCGGGCGGGTGTTTCGTGGACTCCTATCACTGGCAAAAAGGGGTTGGCAAGAACCGCGAGTCCTATGGCGACTTCCGCTGGGGTGTAATCGAGTCCAATGCCTTCGGCACGGATGAATTTATCGAGCTTTGTCGCCGGATCGGAGCCGAGCCGTATATCTGCCACAACGGTCTATCCCCTGTCCAGGAGAACCTCGACTGGGTGGCGTACTGCAATGCGACCGAGGGCAAGTTCGCTGAACTACGCAAGGCGAACGGTCATGCCGAACCCTTTGATGTGAAGTTCTGGAGCGTTGGAAATGAGCGCTACGACAAGGCGTATATTCATCGGGTCCGGGACACAGCGAAGGTTATGAAAGAGCTCTATCCAAATGTCTCTATAACATGTTCGGGATCCCAAGGAGGGCAGAAGGTCCATAACTATCTCATGCAGCAAGCGGGTGAGCATCTTGACTACATCTCGGTACATGACTACTGGCTGCAACGGGCGAACTCCTTGCCAAAAAACAGCTATATGACCGCGATCACAAAGTCGGAGATGCCCGGTGCCTACATGACACTTGTGGCCGATTCCCTGCGCGATGCAGGCATGGGCCGACTCAAGATCGCGTTTGACGAATGGAATTTGCGCGCCGGGCAGCATACTGGATTTCCTCGGAATAAGGTCGTAGACTATGACGATTCCCAAGTTCGGGAGTTGGTCGGACGAAGACGTAAGCAAAACGATGTTGCCGAGCAGTACACGATGGCGGATGCCATTTTCTCCGCCTCATTCTTCAATGCCGCTCTGCGTCATTCAGAAGTTGTTACCATGGCCAATATCGCTCCTCTTGTGAATACCCGCGGACCGTTATTCGTTCATCCCAAGGGGGTCGTCAAACGCACACACTTTCACACCATGTCGATGTATGCCAATCTGCTCCAGCCGCGTATAGCCAACGCACAAGTCAACTCGGGAAAGCTTACGGGTAGATCGGTGTCAACGGTCGATGCCATCGCAACCGTTGATAAATCTGGTAAGCAATGGTCCATCGCCCTAGTGAACCGCCACCCATCGGAAAGTGTGGACTGTAAAGTGAAGCTAAAAGACACGATCCTAGACGGCTCCTACAAAGCAACTGTACTCACCGGCGACTCAACCGACTCTTATAACGATATTGAGCATCCCAACCGGGTAGTTCCGAAGGAGGTTAAACTGATTTTCAAGAAAGGCATCACTAACTTGGCACCTCATTCGCTGACTGTTGTTAATGTTTCGTCGCGAAATTGATTTCAGCATCAAAGTAGTGAACACAAGCCTAACAATCAGGATTTTGGCGACGTCGGTATCACCTTTTTCTCGACTCTTGGCTTGAGATTCATGAGTCTCCCCTCATGCAGACGCTTGAGGAATTATCAAAACGCTTTAGGATCAAAGACG
>CAXMRT010000187.1:0-3089 GCA_964196025.1 uncultured Gemmatimonadales bacterium
TTACGAGATTGCAAAGCCGGGGGCGGCGATGACCCGTATACCCGCGGAAAGAGTGCAGAGGCGTCAGACCCAGAAGCTCGCCCGATTGATGGCTGCGGTAGGCGGGTGTCTTGCGTTACTCGTCGTTTGCAGTGTGTTCGCTAGCGGAGTCCTGTTGAAGCGCGAAATTCCCAAAAATATTCCAGTGGTGATCGCCCATCGAGCTGGGCCAGCGTATGCGCCAGAAAATACACTTATAGCGCTTGAAAAAGTGCTGGAGGCGAAGAAGTCCGACATTGTTGAAATTGATGTTCAACTCAGCGCCGATTCGGTGGTTGTGGTGTCGCACGACAAAGACTTGATGAAAACTGCTGGGGATGAACGCGTAATCGGTCAAACGGTGTGGGAAGAGTTAGCGACCGTGGATGTGGGACGGCTGGGCGGCGTTGAGTTTGAAGGACAAATGCTGCCGAGGCTAAAAGACTTTCTGGAACGGACCCGAGGCGTGGTTCGATTGATGATCGAATTCAAGTATTCCGCGAACACGAATCTAGTCGAGCGAACCATCGAGGTGGTTAAGTCAGCAAAGATGGAGGACAAGGTGATCCTGATGTCGTTAGAAATCAGGGACATCCGCGATAGTCAACGCATAGCGCCTCAGATGAAGGTCGGTTACTTTGCCTCCGTGGAGCTCGGCGACCTTCGTAAACTCGATGTGGACTTTATTGGTCTGAAAGATTACATGGCCACACGGGAGCGGATCAGGCATCTACATGATGTAGGTATTAAGGTTTATGCATGGACCGTTGACGATCCCATGCGAATGGTGGAGTTGATCGAACTCGGTATTGACGGGATTATCACCAACGATCCGACCTTGGCGGCGGAGACCATTGACTCCTATGAGAGATTGCCGGCGTCGTATCGTGTATTGTTGAAGTATCGCAACTTTTGGGACGCCATTCAAGACTCAGAAGCAGTAGGGGGTCGTTACCGCTAAGGGGCGGTTTGAGTGTGTGTGTTGGTTAAGGGGAACTGAAGGAGAACAGGAATAAGGGGTTTGATTCTGTGCGCTTCGTTGCTTTTTTGTCGTCGGGTCTTTGTGCGGACGTCTTAGTCATGGACAACGGTGATACATTGACAGGTAAGTTGGTTAAGAAGGGTCGAAAAAATGTTGTCTTTAAACCTGCGCGGACCGATGCGGTGAAGGTGGTAAAATTCACCCGTTTGGGTGTGGCAGGCACTGCCAACGCCTTCCGGCGCGCTTCTCTCAGTTTGGCCGGGCCTACTTGTTTATTTTTTTCCGTTGGTCGTCACGTTGCTTGTCATCCATGGGCGTGATTTTCAGTCGACGGCCTTGAATGAGACAGTTGAAGAGGGCGCGTCCGACTTCGTCGCGTGTCATGTAGGCATTGCTTCCAGCGACTTCATCGAGAGTGACTACTGTTTTCTCTGCAATATCGTAGACTTTCACCGCGAGTTCATTGTGTTTCCATAGGCCTTCATTGGTGAGGTCCATATCGGAACTGAAGTGCACGAGGTACTTGCCTTCTTCCCAAAATATCCATGCTTCGTTTGCGACGGGGGAGATTGGCGAGAGGTGCAGTGTTTGTTCTGTTTTAGGAAGGGTGAGGCCTTTTGCTTCGAGGTCGGCGACTACCGCGTTGTGGGCGGCGAGACGCATCCGAAGGACGAGTTGCTCGTCGGGAAAGGAGGCGAGTTTTCGATTCGCAAATAGATAGGTGGTCATTTCTTCGTAGGAGGCCGTGACCTTTTTCCACTCCGGGGCGGATGGTTTGGATTGAACCGTGCCAGTGCGGGTGATCTTGTATCCGTCGCTCTTAACCGTGACGTCGAGTTCTGGGATATGATAGTCGGCCTTCTTTACTGCCACTTCGATGTTTAGCTGCGGGATGACGATTTTCCCGAAACGGCTTTTATCGTCCTTATCTAGGACTGGTTTTGGTTCAGAGACCCAAAAGACGATTTCGTCCTTGTTGACGACTGCAGCAGCGTGTTTTTCGTCGAGGTACCATCGATACATATGTCGGACGACTTCGAAGAGGAAGGGTTTGTCAGTGGGAGTTGCGTCGCCGGCTTGGCTGTTTGCTGGCATGCAGGCCGTTGCGAGGAATATCACAGAGAGGATGGTGAGCGTGAGGTGTTTCACAATAGAGGTCCTTACTTGAGTTTCTTGAGGGTGAAAAAACGGTTTCCGCCGAGAGCGCCGGATGAAGAATCTGGGATTTTTACAAAGTTACCGCCGGGCGAATAGATGTCCTTATTCGTCATCCAGGAATAAGCGCGTCCGGTTACAGGCGTGCTTCCTACATTATGAAGTTCGGCGAATCGATCAACAGCGGCCATGCCACCTGACACATAGGCATCTGCAATACCCTGTCCGTAGGACAACAGACGGGCGAATCGGCCGGGCTTGCCTTTTCCAGCGATGCCGCTGAGGTAGTCGATCCGCTTATGAACGCGCGGAACGGCCTTCGGGTTGCCAGCTGAGTCCCTGTAAAATCCGTCACACTGACCTTTTTCTCCGCCGACCGTGATGAGGTCGATGATGTCTTGAGATTCGGTTGCAGCGAGTTGGCGCTGTCTGTAGCCGGGGGGAATATGTGTGCGCCGACTCTCAAGAACCCAGAGGATTTGTAGCATGGCTGCTTTTGTGTCGGCTTCGCTGACCCAGCCCCGTTCGCCAGGGAAGGGCGCCTCGTTGAGCAGTAGGCGCGCTATATAGCCTGAGGTGGTATCTGGTGACTTTAGTACGGCGGCCTGTAGGCTAACGCTGATAGAGAAGATGATGACTGCGGCGATAAGTTTCATAAGTACGAACTTTAGCGGAGCAGAGTCTGGGTGTCGAGAGGTGAACGTGGGGTTTGGTCCTATCAACGGTCGTTCTGATGTTGGGACACGAACAGGATGGCTTTCTCGTTTTTAGTAATCGAGCTTCCAGTTAATCCCGATATAGGAGTTTTCTTCGTTTCCGATGTCGGTTTCTACAGTCACATGGGGGCGTAGTTCGTACTCTAAGTGAACGGCGCCACCGCTGGCGCTGCTGCTAATAGGGCGCCGTATTTCCGTGCGAAGTTTGTCGGTGAGTT
>CAXMRT010000188.1:0-4934 GCA_964196025.1 uncultured Gemmatimonadales bacterium
CTTTCACGGCCGCGTGACCGTCATGATGTACTCGAAACGAAACACTCGCCTTGCTGTCCTTTTTCGCAACTTTACCCTTCTCGAAACTCCCGTCATCAACCCCAGCGCGAACGGTGAAGCGAACAAAATGCTGCCCCGGCAAGGTATAGTCTACTCGCATCGCCGCATGTCCCCCCAATCCGATTTTGTAGGTTTTGCCATCAACCTTTAACGGCGTTCCCTCACAAGACAGCCCTTTGTTGAGTTTTCCGAATCCAACCTCAGCACCGGACCAGCTCAACCTCGTCAAATCATGCGACTTGCCATCCTTATCAATCAAGGTGGGCATAAGCCAATCCACCCAATCGTTGGACTTCCCATCTCCACCATCTGTCGCAACCAACTGCAACCGGGATGCACCGGTGATATCAATATCGATATCCACATAGCCTGTTTTTAGGATCGGACTACGAAAATGCTCCTTGCTCAATTCGGCGACAATTTTCTGCTCCGGCTTCGAGTCCGGCACCACCGCGAGCGTGATCCCTAATTCGCTCCAGTCATTCTTAGCCCGGTGACCCAGCCAATACATCGCATAGTCCCTCAAATCCTCCGGACCCTCGGTCGCCACAGCCTCCATGGCCTTAACCGAATGCTTATGCGCGGTGAACGCGATGGCGTCGATCGCCTGCTTACGCAGCTCCATAGAAAGCTCAGCGTTCAATGCACGATCCTTGAACGCTGGAATGGAGGTGACCGGATGAAGACGCCAAGCAAGAGCCGCAAACGCCTTACTCCACTCAGCGGTCGGTCCGCCCAGCTTAGCGAGAAGGACCGCATACATTTCAAGTTCTTTGCCTTCGCAACCCGTGCCAATCGCTTCGAGAAACCAACGGTCATCGCCCTCATAACTCGATGCGAGTTGCAGCAAGATGTCGCGAGCATCGGCAAAAGAGTCATCACGCATAGATAAAGCCACTTCACGACGCATGATAAGAGAGGAGTCCTTGGCCAGCTCAGCACGCTGCGCGAGAGTGATCTGCTCCGCTTGTTCCAATGCACGAAACGCAGTCGTCCGGATTTCAGGGTCCTTATCCTTCAACAAGGAGGTGAGCTCCTTAATGCCCGCGTCTCCAATAGCAGCCAATACCCATGTGGCCCGTGCCCGCATGAAACGGTCCGGACTCGTCAGCAATGTCTTTACCGATGGAAGAGCCTCAGAACCCTGATCAGCAAACTTGCGATAGCCACTGTTACGAATGCTCGGAGCAGGACTCTTCAGATAGTCAGCGGCCGTTTTGTAGTCAGCCTTAAGAGGTTTGGCGTTTGTGGCCGTCACACGGTAGATGGTTCCCACGCCTTCACGGTCGTCCATCTGATGACCGCCCACAACCGCATCATACCAATCGGAAATATAGACGGCCCCGTCAGCACCCACAATAACGTCAGACGGCCGGAACCACATGGCGCGATTGGTCTCACGTTTCTTCCACTCGTAATCAGGGTCCTGTACACCAGTGGAGCTGATCAAGGGAAAGCCCTCTAGCTTGAAGCCCGCCCCGTCAACCACTCGGCGATACGCCCACACAACGTTCTGGCCGGCTTCACAAGACAAAAGTAGTCCGCCAGAATAGCGATCCCCCAGTATGCCGTTCTCATAATAGGCCAAGCCGGTAGGTGATCCGTTCCCGTACACGTGCCCAGAGGGAATGGTGCCTGGATCATCGGTGCGCCAGTGCGCGCTGCGGATGGATTGACCTGGTCGCTGATCGGCGCGCCAACTTCTGGCTCCGTCCCGCGAATTATATCCGCTGTTTCCATATCGCATGATCCAGGTGGTGCGACAACTCTGAGTGTCGTCATTGTCATTCATCCAGACATTGCCAAAGGAGTCCAATCCATGACCGTAAGGATTCCGATAGTTAAAACCCAAGACCTCCATACCTGTTCCGTCTGGGCGAATAGATAGCAACACTCCGCCACAGTACAGGCGTCCATCATCACTAATTTTGCTGTTTTCAGTTCTCTCGCTCTTAGGACGGTTATCCCGATACCAACTACTGGTTCGAAGAGTCCAGCCATCGCGATCAGTCACAATGTGCGGTCCCGCGTTCCCCGAATTGACATACCAGCGACCATCTGGACCGACTTCGATTTTGTGTAAAGAATGGTCGTGGTCGTATCCACCCCATCCAGCAAGAAGCTTCTCCTTCTTAATCACCTCATCCTTGTCGTTTTTCGTATAGACCAAAAGATGCGGAGAACTGGAAACCACCACCTTATTGCCCACCACCGTCACGCCTAGTGGCGCAGTGAGGTCCTTGTCTTGGATAAACAGCTTGCTCGAGTCGGCGACACCATCATTGTTTGTGTCCTCAAGAATAACGATCCGGTCACCCTTGTCATGCCAACGAGGATTATTCTTTTTCGTTCGAAAACCGCGATAATTGACCGCTTCACAGACCCAGATCCGACCCTTCTCGTCGACATCCATCCCGGTTGGATTGAAAAACATGGGAGAACGAGCCCAAACCTTGACCGAGAGCCCTTCAGCAACCTTCAGATGCGCGAGGATGTCATCTTCACTCGCGACATCCTTGGCAAATAGTGTGTTAGGGAATGAAACCGCCAGAAAAACAGATACGTAAACAGTGACCTTAATCATGAAAAAAAGAATACGCCCCTGCCCTAATTGCACAACTCCAAAACGCGGCAAACTTAGCGTTTCTGGGGATATACGGCAGAGTCCGGAGTCATGATTGTTTTATTCGGTGTACGCTCAAGACCGTCGTGAACAGGGATGCTGTCTTCCCGTGAGTCGACAGGCCGCCCCTAGCCTTGTCAAACCCAGAAACACAGAGTGACGTGTCTCACAGAATTAACTTCAAGGAGAGATGAGCGACAAGGAATGCCCACAGTGTGTCGAATCCACCTATGACGAGAGTAACTTCTGCCCAGGTTGCGAGTGTCGCTATCGACCCACGCGGATAAAGCCCGTTGTCGAGGCTTTCAGCACTCTGAGGGCTTCTTGATTCCCGCGAAGTTATTTTTTCTTGGCAGTGGACACAGAGTCGTCACACTTCAAATCACCCAATACATATTGCAGGCCATCTAAATAAAACTGCAGTAACTCTGGACGCGTATAACTCTCTGCTCCATGAGAGGGAGAGGTGAAAAACACCCGACCCTTGTCTTGAGACCGGATCCACGCGACATAGCGATCATCCGCATGAATCGCCTCCTTCACATTCTTCAATTTCTGGGTATCCATTTTTAATAGTGGCCGAAAATCCTTATCGAGATAAGCCCCATTGAACACATAAGGCTCGTCTTTATGAACGAATGACTTCCCATTAAACCCCTTCAACAAGGGGTGCTCAGGCTCTACAAGCGTCAAGGTCACTTCCTGAAATTTAGGATGATAATCAAAACTCCCACCAATGAGTCGGCTCATGTCTGCGGACTGATTCATAAACGTAATTGCGCCGTGCACGACCATTAAACCCTTCCCACTCTCGACATAGCGGATCAGGCTTTTTTCAAACGACGCGGCCTTCGCTTCTCGTTCAGCAACCGGAAGCTTTTTGTAAACCCCACCAAATGTGTCAACTTGAGTCAGCAGGATATCTCTAAACAGATGACGCTCTTTACGGTGCGAGCAGGTGTTATTGAGAATAACCGCATCGAAGGTGGATAAGGACGTGGCCTCAAACATGGCCACATCGTCCGACACAACAAGTTCCGCAACCTTCGTCTTCGACGCCATCATGCTAAACATTTCTTTGACCCGCGGTATGACCGAGTGCTTGTACCCGGTCGCGACCGAAAACAACAAGACCTTGCGTGCCTTCATCGGCTTGACGCTCAGGCTCGACGGCATCGCGGCCTCCATCTTGGTTGCCCACTCTTTATCTTCAGCTTCTACAACAGTCGACAGCCCAAGAATCACCACCAAAAACAACAACGAACGGCGCATACAACCTCCGGATCCACTCACCACACACCCTCTCCGCCACACCAGTGTGACCACACACCCACTATATACGGCCAGAGGCCACAACACACCTCGTATACACGAAAAACCTTACAGGCACAGGCAACCACTAGTTACACGCACGCATCCGACATCCGGCGAAGAAACGGTACAGGGACAACCACCCCCCGGAAAACACTGCAATACGCAGAGTCACGTGACAGAAACCTCGCCCCAAGCGAAGGCACGCGAAAGATACGATTGGCGTCCCACTCAACTTGAAAACACATCCAATTCACGCTACAACTCCCGGACATTTTTGTGACGGATACGAGACGATTTAGACCGCTAGAAGAAAAAAAGGACGCGACAGCTGTTGCGCCCTTTAGCTAAGAATATTCTCGCTCTACAAGCTATGCCCTGATCAGGCGATCTCGACCGAGACGTCTAGAGGGCTACCCCAATTTCAAAAAAGGCGCCCGAGAGCCGGTCATCCTCCGCTTCGATAGCAGGCTCGTTACCCGATGGGTCATAAGCGCCAATAATCGTCCAGTACCGATACCCAAACTTGGCTGAAACAAGACTATATTGCCCGACCACACCAACTTCCAGGTTATAGCCCATCGTGAAATCATCATAAGAGATATCACTTCTCGTCACGACGTCGGTTTCAATCATATAGAGCCCGAGTCCCCCACTAAGAAAAAGTCCTACATGAGGCACCACTTCGCATGAGAGACCGAGACCGACGTCTAACCCATGCGCAGTTGTATCTAGCATATACGGAGTTGTACTACGGGTGTCCGGAAACCATACCGACCCAGGTGAGGTCGATTCAATTTGATGGTAACCCACAACCAAAGAGACTGAGCTGAGCGGCTTTTCCGGGCTCACAGTGACCGACCCCATCATCAACTGAATTTCTGTTCGATCAATCTCTTCGCCTCCTCCTGGGTACGCCGGCAAACCGCTGGAGTCCCAA
>CAXMRT010000189.1:0-9799 GCA_964196025.1 uncultured Gemmatimonadales bacterium
ATCGACGAGGTCCGTTTGGACGCAGGTTGCAGCGGGGAGATCTGGCTGGGTCTGGTTGCCTATCGCGATCACGGGTCCGGATTCGAGGGCCAGTCGAGCGAGGTGCCAGCCGAGGAATCCGCTAGCGCCCGTGATTAAGAGCTTGGAAGGCTGGGACACGAGGCTTGCTCCTCTATCTCGATAGCAGTGACGTTGACATAGGAGCGCGAGCCGTCGCTGAGTGACATGAAGTTTGCGACGGTTCGAGGCGCTTCTTCAAAGTAGAGTTCGAGTTCAATTGTGCCGAGGGTGGTGTGCATCTCTGCATAGATGCCATCATTTGTGGGCACAGCGAGGCCTGCACGCGTGAGCGTAAGGATGAGGGCGCAGACAGTGGCCAAGCGATACATGTGCGTATATTACGACAAATTGCGCGAATTTTCGATAAAAAATGTCCTTTGCTGGACTTCTGAGGGTTGAACTAGTTTCTTGTATGGATATATTTAACCGGGCTTTAAGTGTGGAATCAACGGGAAACTATGGCTATGAGATTTTGTATGAGACTGAGCGCGATGTGGATGATGGTGGCGTGTTTGGCCGCCGGCAATGTGTGGGGGCAAAGGGGTGACCGAAACGGGCACATGATGGAAGAGGTCTGGAAGAACTTCGATGTGCCCGCTGCACCGGTTCTTGCACCGGCCGATGCGCTGAAGAGTTTTCGAATCGCACCTGGGTTTCGTCTGGAGCTAGTGGCGTCAGAGCCTATGATCAAGAATCCGGTGGTGATCCGCTGGGACGGCAATGGTCGCTTATGGGTTGTGGAGATGACGGGTTACATGCCGAATGCGGACGGCAAAGGTGAAAACGACCTGAAGAACGGGCGTATTTCCGTTCTAGAGGATACGACGGGTGATGGAGTCATGGATAAGTCGACCGTCTTCTTGGACGGCTTAGTGATGCCACGTGCCTTCGCCTTTGTGCAGGGTGGGGTCTTGGTTGCGGAGCCGCCCAAACTATTTTTCTGCAAAGACAGCAACGGTGACTTGAGGTGCGATGAAAAAGTAGAGGTGCTGAAGTACGCTCGGGTCGGCCCCGTCGAGCACACCGACAACGGGTTGCTGCCAGCCTTGGATAACTGGATGTATAATGCGAAGTCTTCGCGCAGCTTTCAGTTTCGCGATGGAAAGATCGTCGAGCGAAAATCCAAATCGCGCGGTCAGTGGGGCCTCACGCAGGACAACTATGGGCGGCTATTCTATAACTCAAACTCACATTTTCTGTATGGAGACTGGGGAATCTATCAGAATCTTGGTGGCAAGGTATCGTATGGAACGAAGGCGAAGGGGATCCACTCGATTCGAGTTAACACTGGTATCAACCGGGGGTATCAGAAAGCGATGCTGAAAAAGGATGGCCGGCTAGCGAGAATCACCGCGGTTGCGGGGCTTGGCGTGTATCGCGGCGTCACCTATCCCGAGGCGTTCAGGGGCGGCATGTTTATTCCTGAGCCGAGTGCGAATGCGTTGACCTTCCACAAAGTGAGTGATGCGCCAAATTCGCTCAGATTTGAGCATCAACTCTATAAGGATGAGACCTTCGGCCAGCGAGAGTTTTTGGCGTCGACGGATGAACGCTTTCGGCCGGTCGATGTTGAGTTTGGACCGGATGGATGCATGTATGTCGTCGATTTGTATCATGGGATTTTGCAGCATCGTGTGTATGTGACGACGTTTTTGCGTAAGCAGATTATTGAGCGCGGTTTGGATAAAGACAATGAGCGTGGGCGCATCTATCGGATTGTCTCTGAGAAGGCGGGCCGACGTTCCGCGATCTACACCATGGAATCGGCCTCCGCGAAGGACTTAGTTGCGAAGCTGGCGGATCCAAACGGGTGGGTGCGTGACACCGCGCAGCGTTTGTTGGTTCAGAAGCAAGACGTGAGTGTTGCGAGTGACTTGCTTGCCTTGCTCTCGAAAAGTGGGGCAGACATGCATCTAGCGCGCATTCATGCCTTATGGTCCTTGGAAGGCATCGGTAAAGCGGACGCGACCGCGCTCACTAAGGGGTTCGCAGATGCCCATCCGCGGGTCCGGCTGACTGCCTTAGCCGTACTCGCCAAAGAATCTACAGCCTTTAAAGGAAACGCGGAGTTGGCGGCCGCTGTCACGACGCTCGCTCAAGACAGTGACCCTGAGGTGAAGAAGTTGGCGGCGCATATTGGCAAGATGATGGGTGGTACGCTTAAGGTTGTGGTGGATCCTGCTAGCAAAGTGAAGCCCCTGACGGGCGCGGCTGGAAAGCAGTATACGGCCGGGAAGCAGACGTATTCATTGCTGTGTGGGAACTGTCATCAGGCGAACGGAAAGGGTCTCGAAGGGCTGGCGCCGCCCTTAGTCGGCTCAGAGTGGGTCAGCGGGCCGGTCTCGCGATCCATCCGAATTTCCCTTTCTGGTGTCAGCGGACCGATTAGGGTTGGCAAGAAAACGTATACAGCGCTTCCGGTGATGCCGGGTCATGGTCCCTTGCTAGATGACGAGAAAATTGCTGACGTATTGACCTACGTGCGACATAGTTGGGGGAATGATTTTGCTCCTGTGAATAAGCAGGACGTGAAACGGATTCGAGCTGCGACTAAAAGCCGGACCTTGCCGTATACCGAAGCGGAGCTTCGCAAGGTTAAGTAAGCTCGCGCGGTCCGTATAAACGTGGAGACCTTGGATGGCATCGTTGGGTGTAGTCGTAGTGGGGCATGGAAGTCGTGTGCCCGACGGGAACCAACGCGTCGTTGAGGTGGTGGCTGAGCTGCAGGCGCGCTTGCCGCAGGCGACCGTTAGTCACGGGTTCTTAGAACTCGCCGACCCGTCTTTGAGCGAGGCACTCCGTGAGGCCGCGTCCGCGCACGAGCACGTCATTGTGTTACCGCTTCTCTTGTTTGCGTCGGGACACGCAAAGGTCGATATTCCGGCGGCCTGTGCGCAGGCGCAGATTGAGTTTCCTGCCGCGCGGTTTGTTCAGACGGATGTTATTGGTAGTGACCCACGGATGCTGGACATTCTCGATGATCGCGTGGGCGATCTTGACTGTATGGAAAATCAGTCGGTTCTGTTACTGGCTGGGCGCGGCTCGAGTGACGACGCGGCGCAGGCAGCGTTTCGGTCCGTGTGCGACACCTTTGCGGCACGACATGACTTCATGCAGGTGGTGCCGTGTTATGCGGGGATTTCGGAACCGCGTGTTCCGGATGCGGTCGTGTTGGCGGTGCAGTTGAATCCGGTAAAGATTCTCTTGCTGCCCTTTCTTCTTTTTCCGGGTGTCTTGACCGAACGACTGTCGACCGACTTGCGTGAGGGCGTCGACGAGGTGCTTGGGCTCGACGCGAAGAGTTGTGACACCCTGTATGAGGGACGTATTATCGAGGTATTATTGGATCGCTGTGCCACCGCGCAGGCTCGATTTCAGCGCTGAGACTAGCTTTAGCACCGACTCGTCCCGTGAGTGACGAGCGAGATCCGACGGTCAATCCCGTGATCAGGGTCTCTGTTGGCGGAGGGTCTCACTGTTTCGCGCGGAGGGGTGCTCAAACCCGGGCAGTGTTCTGGGCCGATTTCTGGGCCTTTTCCTATGCAGTAACCTCCAAAATCCGTATATCTGTAACCCATTCATAGCTCTCGGCGTATTGCACAGTACGACCGACGAACGACGTCGATGGCATGTAGCTTCAGGATCAGGAGATGGAAAAATGAGAACAGTAGGATTATCGTGTGGGCTCGCGTTGGCGCTCGCTTTGGGTGTTGCGACTGCGGAGCCATATTCACCAAAGAAAATTGCGTCGGATACCGAATGGCTTTTGCATGTCGATTTTGAAGCGATGACGAAATCAGACCTAGGCAAAGCGGTTGCAGCGAAGATTGCTGAAAAAGGTGATGATGTTGGCTGTGACGAGTTGCAGAAGCGTTTCAAGTTTGATGCCAAAAAAGATCTTCGCAGCGCGACCCTATACGGGAATAGCGACAAGAACGAAGAGGGCGTGATGATCTTGCGCGGAAAATTTGAGCCTGAAGAATTCATCGGCATGGTCAGTGGACTAGACGATTATGCAACGCAGGCGTACGAGGATTACGTCGTGCATTCTTGGACGGATGCCAAAGAGGGCGATGGTGTTCCGGGCTTCGGCACGTTCATTGGCCAGAAGGTCCTTGTTTTGGCAAAGTCCCGTGCTGCGGTGACGCATGCCTTGGATACTCTAGATGGAGTCGACAAAGGTCTTGCCGGCACCGAGATGGGTGATCGCCTTGCTGACATGCCCAAGAAGTCGTTCATGGTCGGCGCCGCTAACATGAAGAATTTGGATGCTGCAAAGGCGAACGCGCAGATGATTCGCAACGCGGAATCTGCAGCGTTCAGTCTGGCAGAAGTGAAGGGCGATATGCAGTTTCAATTAGGGCTTGAAGCGCCCAACGAGCAGGTCGCCGCTCAGATGCGTGCGATGATGATGGGCATGCTTGCCTTTGCCTCTCTGAACGAGCAGCAAGCTCCAGAGTTGGCATTACTCGCGCTGGCATCAGATGTGACCGTGAAGGGGAGTGTGGTGAACATCCTGCTGCGCTACCCCGTCGGGGACATCATTGATATGATAGAGAAGGACAGCTTCACCGCTCTCGGTGGACATCACAAAGCAAAATAAGTTCCCATGACGATGGAGAGTGCACACACCGACTGTAGCGATGAAGAGCTTGCCTGCCAAACGCAGGCAGGGTCTTTGGGTGCGTTTGAGGAGCTTGCACGTCGCTACGAAGGGCGTCTGCTTAACTTCTTGATTCAGTGGGGCGCGGACTACCATCAGGCCCAAGACTTGGTTCAAACCTCGTTGGTGACGGCCTACCGCAAAATTCATTTATATAAGCCAGAATACAAATTTTCAGCGTGGGTCTACACGATTACGCGGCGCAAATCGATTAGTCACTTCAGATCCGCAAAGACCTTGGTTGAGATGACTAAGGACGAAGTGGATTACACGACGCCGGCGGATATTGTCACGGCCGATGATCGCTATACTCGTTTATGGGCTTCGGCGCGCCAATGTCTCACCGCCGATCAGTTTCTAGTCACGTGGATGCGCTATCGCGAAGATTGCAGTGTGCTCGATATTGCGAGTGCTACCGGGAAGTCGGAGTCGAGCGTGAAAGTTTTATTGTTCCGTGCCCGCAACGCCTTGGCCGTGGAGTTGGCCGAGTCCGAAGAATCGCCGGTGACTCGAGCGGATACTGCACGGTCGGGTGATGTCGGAGCGGGATCCTTAAATTTAGCGGGAGGAGTGGCATGACCTGTCACGAGCATCATAAGCAGATTGATGCTGCGGCTATTGATGGGCAGGGGTTGCCGTCAGACACGCAGTTGCATGTCGAGGACTGTCAGTTGTGCAGTCGTCACATGGCGGCGCAGGCTGAGATTACCGACCTCTTGTGTGGAGGTGCAGAGCCTGAGATCAAGGTTCCTGTCGGACTGCATCAGCTGGTGATGGAGGGCGTCCGGATTTGTCAAACGCATCGGGCACGGGTTGTCGAGAGTCTTGTCGAAGGGGGAGAATACCCTGTTGACACGTTTGCGCATCTCGATGGATGCAAGACATGCTCCAGCTACGCGCAAGAGCAGAGCCAGTTGTCGGAGCGGTTGATGACTGCGCCGCCGGAGTTGGTTTCGGGTTCTGAGGAATTGCATGCAAATGTCATGGCCGTTGTCCGACAGATCCATGACCGGCATCACTTGGGTCGTCGGCCGTACGCGGCCTGGGCGGCTGCGGCGATGTTTGTCGGGTTGGTCAGTATCGCTTTGCGATTGATGGTCCCGACCGACGACGGCGCCGAGCGGCTGGCTTCGACGGGGTCGCCCGCGATCGACCTTGCTTCTTCGCTGACGGTTGCCGAACAGCTGGACACGATTGTGACGAGCCCGTATCAGGCTGAGTTCGATCGACTGGCCGCCGATCTAGAGTCCGCCGGATTGTTTCTCGCCGCGCGCTTCTAAGCTGAGGCTTTTGCGCGGCACGCTTGGCGCCATGCCGAGAGTATGAGTATAAACGCTTTTGGGTGGTTGGTGCAGTTGGCGCCATGTTGTGGTCAAGGGAGTGACCTCTCACCTGTCCCTTTCCAGAGAGAGCGATGACGCAGGCGTTAGTCTACGGCGCACCAAAACTGATTCGCACTTCCTCTACAGCTGCCATTCGTTAGCAGTGTTTACGTGTTGAAGCGAAAGTCGCGCGTGTGTTGCTATGCGATGTGGCGAGTAATGAACATGACCATGTATAGGAATGTGAAGATGGCCAGGAAGAAATTGATGTTGTAGCGTTTTGCGTGGGTGAGATGTTTCTGGATGAAGGCTTCGATGGTGAGGCCAACGTTGAACAGAATGTAGAGGATGATCAACGCGCGTGCATTTGGAGAGTCGTGAAACCACGTGTTTCGTCCAAGATAGAGTGTCGCAGTGGCGTGCGAAACAACCATGATCAAAAGGAAGGCGCGCATCATAGTCGTAACCAAGCTGACGTGGTCGCCAAAAGTTTGGGGGTAGAGCTTCATCGTGTTTGAATCAGTGCCTAGCCGGAAGCGCCCTTTAGGGCGGGTGATTACGTGGGTAAAGTGTTGCAGGAATAGTGACGGTGAGCGAGGAAAAAATGTCGGAAGACTTTGGCGACAATCCTCTGGTAGGGCTGGAGTTGCGGGGATAGAGTGGGCGTTGAATCGAACGGAAAGGAGACGGCGTGAGACAGTCTGTGAATAGGTGGATGAAAGGTGGGGTGTTAGCGTGTTTATGCCTTAGCCTTGTGACCGCGATGACCGTGGCGGCTCACGGAGAATCGACGATCCAGAACATTTTGTTGATCGTCTCTGACGACCTCAAGGCGAGTGTGTTGGGCTGTTATGGCGACAAGGTGTGTAAGACGCCAAACATCGATAAGTTGGCTGCTTCCGGAATGGTGTTTGAGCGGGCTTATTGTCAGGGGACGTGGTGCGCACCTTCTCGGCAATCGTTCATGCACAGCCGTTATAAAGGCAAGGCTGAGCTCAATCTTGGTCGGCATCTTCGGGATGAGGGTGTGTTTAGTGCGCGTGTGGGAAAAATTTATCACATGCGGGTACCTGGCGACATCATAGCCGGGACTCACGGCGGGGATGTGGAAAACACGTGGGACGAGCGTTATAACTCGGCGGGGCAGGAGGCGCATACGCCGGGGGATTATGCGTGTTTGAATCTCAATATATTTACGACTGAACTTGAGGGACGTGAATCGACGCAGATGAAGAATCGTGCATTCGTAACCGTCAGCTACGAGGGTGATGGTTCTGATCAGCCGGACCACAAGACGGCGACCAAGATGATTGAGTTGATGCGGGCACATAAAGCGAAGCGCTTCTTTTTGGCCGCGGGGTTTGTTCGGCCCCACTATCCGATGGTTGCGCCGAAGCGCTACTTCGACATGTATCCGTGGGAGGACATTGTGCTTCCGGAAGAGACTGCGGATGATCTCGCTGACATTCCTAAAACAGCCTATGGACATATTCGACGAAATGGGAATGATCCGATTGGGAGGCATCCGGACAATCAGAAGCGGATGTGGGCGGGGTATTACGCATCCGTCACGTTCATGGATGATCAGGTTGGGCGCATGCTGGATGAATTGGACGTGCTTGGTTTACGCGAAAGTACCGCGATCGTGTTTATCAGCGATCATGGGTATCACCTTGGCGAACACACCTTTTGGCAGAAGACCGATTTGCATGAAGACGTTGTGAGAGTACCGATGGTGATCTCCGTGCCTGGGATGAAGGCGGGGAGCACGCGATCGATCACGGAGCTCGTGGATATCTATCCGACCTTAACGGAGTTAATGGGTGTTAGCACTCCGGGCTCGGTCCAAGGTGTGAGTCTGTTGCCTGTCTTGGCGTCTCCAGATAAAAGCGTCAGGGAGAGTGCGCTATCCTTTGCTCGGTCTGGGACAGGGCTGCGGAGTGCTGGGTGGGCGTATATGCGGTATAGGGGCGGCGAGGAAGAGCTCTACAATATGCGGAAAGATCCTAAGCAGTTCACGAATGTCGCGGGCAACCCTGAGTACGCAGCCGTCCTGAAGCTTCGGCGCGCGGCTATGGAAGAGCGACTCACGGCGGCGGGGATTGGGAAGAGCCAGAAGAAGTAAGCGGCTGGTTGCGGGCTTACCGCATTGCTATCAATCAGAGACGTTGTCCGTCCTTGAGCAATCGTTCCTTGAGCACTGAGTAGTCGAGGTCTTGGACGGCAACGTCTTTATCAATCGCTAGGGCGGCGGCGGTGGCAGCGCTTTGGCCGATGATCATGCCGACGGGCTCCATGCGGATTGAGCCGAAGGCGAGGTGGCTCGCCGATAGGCACCATGGGACTAGGAGGTTTTCGCATTCGCTCTTCTTAGGGGTAATCGCTTGGTAGGCGATGGGGTAGGGTTTTCCGCCGAGGTGGCGTTGGATATCGCCTTCGTTTTTCACCATGCCCTCATGCACGAAACGTTGTGCGTTGTGGGAGTCTAGCGTGTAGGCGCCTTTTCCGATCGAGTCAGGGATGGGTGTTTTGCCGCGGCAATGCGGTTCGGTCATCACGAAGTCGGAGACCATACGACGGCCTTCGCGGACATACATGTTGTATGGCCAGTGATCGTTGTCGGTGAACTCGTCTTTGGCGAGGCCCCACTTGGATGTACGAGCGCGAATGGACTCAGGAACACGTTCGTGATTTTGAAGGGTCCAGAGAAGGCCTAGCTGCCAGTTACGATGTTTGAGCTCCACCGCTTCGCGTTGTGCATGGCTGAGAGTGGTCCAGTCCCAGTAGTCTGCGTGGTCTGGAGGGAGAGGGCTGTGGTTCATGCCGATGAAATCACACGACAACCCACCCGTGTTGTTTGAGTCTGTTTTTTTGTTGGGCATCGGCGAGGTTTTGAAGAAGCCGCCTTTCTTGCCGGTCTCGATCGTGCGGAATAGGAGTTCGAACTGTTTGTCGTCGTAGTCTTTTGGTTGGGTGATTGCGACGCGGTTGTCTGGGGCGTCGGTGAGAACCATGCGATAGCAGAAGGATTGCAGGCGATGATCAGCGTCGCCGGCCTTTCCGCCCATGTCAGCGTTGACGCCAGGTAGTAGGCCGCTCTTCGGGTCGCCGGCTTTGATGTAGGGGTCGATTCCGTTCGGGAGTTGGTTTTGTCGCAGTGGACCTGTGATGCCGTTGCCTGTTTCGTTGTAAGTGGCATTGGCTTCGCGACCGACGGTGAAAGACACGCCGGCTGCGCCCATCAGGTCGCCTTCGTAGCTCGCGTCGATGAACATCGCGCCTTTGATCGAAGTTCCGTCTTCTAGGTGAATGTGTGTGACGCGTGGGCCGTCTTTCGTGACCCCCTTCTTGAGGTTCAGCCGTCCCTTGATTATCCGAACGCCTGCTTCTTTCGCGAGCGCATCGAAAATGGATTCCGCGACCTTGGGTTCAAAGACATTGGCGAGTTCAGTTTTTGTGTCGAAGGTCGGTGCTCCTTGTCCGCGTTTAGTGAATGTGGATGGGTCTTGTTGCGTCCAGGCTTTCGGATTTTGGTAGTGAAGATAGGCCTTGTGATAAAATTCGCGAGCGATGCCGCCGAGAATCGCGTTGTTGCCGATGTCTGTCCAGCCTAAGCCGCTGCTGGTCATGCCGCCGAGGTGTCCGTACTGCGAGACCAGGATGACAGACTTGTTCATTCGTGCGGCTTGTATTGCCGCGGACACGCCGACTGCTGCATCGCCGTAGACGACAATGTCAGCTTTTTCTTTATTCG
>CAXMRT010000190.1:0-7330 GCA_964196025.1 uncultured Gemmatimonadales bacterium
GCATGAGTGATTGGGTTGCGGGGGCGCGAGCCCTGTCCTCCTTTGTCAAGACTCCGGCGGATAGACTGGGTCACACGCACTACACAAGCACCCATACCTTAGAAAAGAGTATTCCTGTGGTGGTGGATCTTGTGTAGCTGCGTCTTACCCAACGGGAAGGCGCCCACTCTGCATGAGTGATTGGGTTGCGGGGGCGCGAGCCCTGCGGGTCACACGCACTACACAAGCACCCATAGATTGGAAAAGAGTATTCGTGTGGTGGTGGATCTTGTGTAGTGCGCCTTACCCAGCGGGAAGGCGCTCACTCTGGCTGCGTGATTGGGTTGCGGGGGCGCGAGCCCTTCGGGTCACACGCACTACACAAGCACCCGTCGATTAGATGACGGTACGTTATTGTTTGGGGGATCTCGCTGCGGAATGCGACGGATTAGGACGGGTAGTCTTGGCGCATGCGCGTCAGATCGGCCGTAATCTCGCTGACGAGTTCAGCGGGCTCGAGGGCGCGGACACCGGCGCCCCACGAGAGGATCCATCGCTTAATTTCTAACAGGTGGCGTGTTTCCAGTGAGAGCACGATGCTGCCGTTTTTCTTTTTCGTGATCAGTTGGGTCGGATGCCACGCGCGTTCCATAATGAATGGCGCGAGGTGTTTGGGGAATTGGATCTTGATTTTGTGAATCGTCTCACCCCACATCAAGTCAAAGTTTAATCCGGCTTCCCGCTCGTAATCGTAATTTTCGGGGACCTCAAATCCCTCATCTTCTTTGCATGCCTGCTCGATCCGTGAAATTGCGAAGGTTCGGATTTCGGCCGATTGGTGATCGAAGCCCTTTGCATACCACTCCTCTTGGTAGTGAATAATTTGGTACGGATCGAACAGTCGGTCTTTAAGGGTGGACGACCCTGGCGTTAGGTGGGAGATGCGCGTGCACCGGTATTCGCGCATGGCATCTGCGAGGGTTTCCCAGGTGGGAGGGTGGATGCGGGTTACGGGGCCAGAAATGATCGAGAGACGACCGTCGAGGTAGCCAGGTTTCGTGCTGGTCGTATCGGGAAGCGAGTCGGTGATCTTTTTGAACACGTCGTTTAGCTGACTATAGACGGGTGTATTCTGATAGCGCTGCAAGGTCTTCTCGGCAATGCACAGGGCGAACAGGTCGCCTTCATTGATATCGATTGCGGAAATTTTGTAGTTGGGTTCGGAATAATAATACCCGTGCTTTGCGGCATCGTATTCGATCGGTGCGTGGAAAAAATCTCGCAGATACTCGATATCACGCTGAATGGTTTTTGCGGCACACTCCGCCTCCTCCGCAAGGGATGAACAGTTGGGATAACCTCCGGAACTGATTCGAATATGAATCATGTTCAGTCGTCGCAATTGAATCCTGTCGCCAGCCATGCTCGACCCTAAGACATGCTCTGTCCGATGTCCAGTCTTTGGATGCACCTGAGGAGCGATGGGGGCACCCGGAAAACTTTTTCTGACTTTCCACGGGGTCAGACGGCCTATGTCCGACCCCCCTAGGTAGGATGGGTCTCAGATATTAACAAACCAGGAGGTAAAACATGGGATCCATGAATCGAGTATATCTGTTAGGCAATCTGGTCCGCGACCCGGACTTGAAGCGAACACCGGCAGGAACTGCGGTTGGTCAGTTCCGGATTGCGGTGACGGACAAATATAAGACGCGTGACGGTACGATTACGGAGAAGGTGGCCTACGTCGATATCGTTGTATGGGACCAGCAGGCTGAGAAAGCGTGTGAGTATCTTCAGAAGGGGTCTCCTGTTTTGGTGGAGGGCCGCTTGCAGTTCGATGAGTGGGAGGTCAAGGGTCAGACGCATAACACCCTGCGTGTCCGTGCAGACCGAGTCCAGTTTCTTGGCAAGCCGCGCAGTGCATCGCGCAAACCCGCGACGCGTCGAGCGGGACGTCAATCGGAACCCGCGGCTGCGTTTTAGGCCTGGGCGCGATCCGGGAGCACGTTCACTAGAAAATTGATAAACCGATAGGGAGAGTATGATGACCGCACTACTAGAAAGACACCGAACCACGACACCACCAACCTATAACCTACCACGAGACGTGGCCTTGAAGTCCTTCTTGTGCGACTTGGTTGCACGAGGTGCCAGGGAGGCCTATGGGATTGGTGCGCCGAGTTCGTATGACACCGATCGGGAAATCCAGATCCGAACACGCTTACAACGCGAGTTGCAGAGAGTTGAGCAGATGGGATTAATTGCCTATGTGCTCGTGGTGTGGGATCTGGTGCAGTATGCCGGATCAAAGAATTTAGAGCTGGGTCCCGGACGGCGTCAAATGTCGGGTAGTGCGGTTGCCTATACCTTGGGCATTACGGTTCGTGATCCGATCGAGAACGATTTACCCTACGAGGCCATTTTGCATGGGGGAGGCGGTGTCCCGCCAGCGTTCACGCTGCAGCTTGACGACGAAGGCCGACGTCAACTTCAAGAGTATGCCGGGTGGCGCTACGGGTGGCGGAACGTCGGCGTGATTCGCGGCAAAGGCTTCATGGAGTTGATTATTTCCGACGGTCCCCTAGACGACTTGGTTGAGGTGACCAAGACGGAGCGAGGCGAGCAGGTGTTGGAGGTGACGGATGAGAAACTGGCGGAAGCGGGATTACTCAAAATCCGTATCGAACGACTGGCGGCGTCACCCTCCTTTGATCTCGACCAAGAGTTTTAAGCGAATGGGCCGATACCAGCACCAAGTAAAGTATGTGTGTCGTGCTGACGCACGATAGAGAAGGGTCGTTATCTAAATGATCCCTCTCTTCTAGTAAACCTCTTGCAGTGCCTACTCCAACGGGTTCAAGGATGAACGGTACTGCGCGCCGAGTTATCGCCTCCGAGCTCGTTTCGCGCTGCGACTGATTGCGAGAGGTTTACTAGAGGAGAGCGGTTTGGCAAAGGGGTAAATTATTGGATGTGAGAAATACTACGCGTAGAAACGTTGCATAAATCGACTGGTAACTCTGGGCGGATCCCTCTTTCTTCCGGTTACTCATGGGGACTTGGCACGGTTGAAGCTGAATACAGCCTTGAGCTTATAACCGTAAGGAGGTTCCCGATGAGTGCTGATGTTCATGTAAGCGGTGATGGTGAAGGCCTTGCCCAAGAAGGCCCTGAACACGACCTGATGTATCGTTGGTTCGTGCAATACAATCCGCTCTATTTTTTTAGCACGCTCTGCGTGCTGGGCGGAGTGTTCCTGATATCCAACGGCCTCGAACGCGTTGCAGCGCATGGCGGGACGATCGTCCTCGCGTTCGTCGTGCAAGCATACGAAATCTTCCTCCTAATCGGCGCCGCGCTCCTGTTTCGTGTAGCAGGCGAACGGCGGCCGGCGGTCATTATTGGTGGTCTCGAATTGTTTTTTCTATTCGATTGGGTTTTTCAAAGCGAGGCCGTCTCGACCTTGACGGCGGGCGGATTGATCTTCGGGATGCTGTGGGTGTCGCTGGCGGTCCTCAAGTTGATGGCGTTGACATGGATATTCCGATTACGGGTTTCCTTTAACCTGATGTTAGCGGCAGTATTGATGCTGGTTGGTATAGGAGCAGGCCCTCAGCTGCTCACACTTGCGGGTCAGGACCATCAGACGGTGCACGTGTTGTTGACGTGGTATGGTGCGGCGATGGTCGCATTGGTTTGCGGGTTTTCCGTTCGCGTGGTGTCTAGTGAGGGTCTCGATGACTGGGGGCAGTGCGTGTTACGTCGTGCGACTCGAACGGCCTTGGCTGTAGGGGGAGCGATGTATGTGGCTCATCTGGCGGCATGGGCCTCGATCTTCGGTGTGAGTGTTTCATGGGCCCATCTCGTGCCAGTGCTTGTGGGTGTCGCGTTGTTTTCGCGCCAGGAACGGTGGTTGTGGGCTCAAGGGGTCACGGCCGTCGGTCTCTCGATGCTTCAACCGGAGGCGGTGTGGTTCACGTCGACGGGGGTGGCGACCCTTTTTTTGATTAAGGGATTTTCAACCCGCTGTCCCCGACTTTTCATTGGAACGATTGTGGGTGGGTATATCGCTGCGTGTACCTGGGCGTGGCCTGGCTGGGCGCAACTCGATCCCCACATCGCACTTACTCTTGTAGCCGTGGTCGCATTGACAGGGTTGTCGTGTGTGTGTCGAATGCCGAGCGCCGTTATCGTGGCAGGCTTACTGATCTGCTTGATCCCGCGGACGATGCTGGAGTCCGGCGTCGTGGCATTATCCATCGGATTCGCCTCACTTGTGGCAGGCGTCGCCATCAGTTGGAATGGCCGCAATCGAGATGCGCTCGCTGCGGCAGCGCCGTAAGGGTGATCTATTTTAGGTTTTGAAGCCGAACCAACGCGCGAAACGCTTGATGGTCGTTGTATCGGATGCACCGGTGTTTTGAGGTTCGGGCCGAGTGTCTGCCCGATTGTAGGTGCGAGGTGCGGGGCCGGTATATACTTGTCGCGGACGGGCGATGGCCTGTTCTTTATCGAGCAGGTGTTCTTGCCAGTGAGCGAGCCAGCCAGGCATACGGCCAATCGCAAATAAGACGGGAAACATGTCCATCGGGATGCGCATGGCTTCATAGATAATGCCGGAGTAGAAGTCGACATTCGGATATAGATTACGCTTCACGAAGTACTCATCGTTGAGCGCGATCTTTTCAAGTTCTAGCGCGATGTCAATCAGCGGGTTGCGGCCCGTGACGCCGAAGACTTGATCCGCGACGGTTTTGATGATGCGTGCGCGGGGGTCGTAGCTTTTATAGACACGGTGACCGAAACCCATCAACCGAACCTCGCCAGCCTTCACTTTTTTGATGTGAGCGGGAATGTTTTTGACCGACCCGATTTCGCGTAGCATACGCAGTACCATCTCGTTGGCGCCACCGTGTAGGGGGCCGTAGAGAGCGGACGCGGCGGAGGCAGCGGCAACATACGGGTCTGCCTTCGAGCTTCCGACGGCACGCATTGTTGTCGTGCTGCAGTTTTGTTCGTGATCGGCGTGTAGAATGAAAAGAACGTCGAGTGCGCGTTCGAGGACGGGGTCGACTTGGTAGTGACGTTCGGTCATGCGGAACATCATATTCAGAAAGTTGCCGGCGTAGCTCAGGTCATTGTCTGGGTCGATATACGGAAGTCCGAGTGAATGGCGATATGCGTAGGCAGCGATCGTGGGTGTCTTGCCGATGAGCCGGATGATTTGTAGCCGACGTGATTCTTCATCTTGCAAGTTTTTAGATTCTGGATAGAAGGTGGAGAGGGCCGCTAGCGTGCTAATGAGCATCCCCATTGGGTGCGCGTCGTAGCGGAAGCCTTCGATAAACATTTTGGCGTTCTCGTGCAGCATCGTATGGTGGGTGATGTTGAAGGCCCACGCATCTTGTTCGGCCGGAGAAGGTAGTTCGCCATCCACGAGAAGGTAGGCTGTTTCAAGAAAGGTTGATTTTTCAGCGAGCTCTTCGATCGGATAGCCGCGGTAGCGAAGAATGCCATCGGTCCCGTTCAGGAAGGTGATGGCGCTACTTGTGGACGCTGTATTTTTATAGGCGGGGTCATAACTGAGCATGCCGAAATCGTCATCCTTGACCTTGATTTGACGGAGATCCATGGCGTTGATGGTGTCATTGGTGATAGGCAAGTCATAGCTCTTGCCGGTGCGGTTGTCTTTAATGCTCAAGCTGTCGGAAGGCGCCTTGCTCGCTGAGTCGCCTTTGTTTGTATCGGTTGTTTCTGCCATGACGCCTAATCCTTCTATCTCGTGTTTTTGAATTCGGAAAACCACGATACCATAGGGGCGAAACCGAGTGAAGCACGGAATCGAATTACGGCTGTTTGGCGGCGGTTCTTGCGTGAAGTTAGGCCGTGTGTTAGTTATTGGGCCATGCCCGACGGAACGTTAACTCCCATTCTTGCTTTTTCAGGACTCGGCATCATCCTGTTTTGGGTCGCGGTTGCGTTTTACATCGGGATCCGTTTGGCGCGAAAAGGGAAGGGTGCTCAAGCGCGGAGCAGGCGGGGGCATCATGGTCATAGCCGAGACCCAAAGCGGCTTCGGATGGAGCGGTCGACACAACCTACGCTAGACCCGACACCTTCTCGCGGACCGGCACCGCCCCCGATACCCACGGTTGATGCGGCCGTTCCGTTAAGTCTGACCTCCACCTCTGTCCGTCGCCCCAAGCCGAATCCTTCGGCTGCTCGGAAACCGGTAGCAAAGCCAGCGCCGCCTCGGCCGGAACTGCGTTGCGCCAATCTCACTCGGGAAGAGTTGTTCCAGACGCTCATCCGTGGGCATTCGACGCGATCGATCCGTAGTGGAGAGATCGTGACCTATCTTTTTAGCTACACCCGGCACTCGCAAGACAACATCCGAACGGTCATTGACGGGTTTTGGGAGTACCTTTTGGAAGCGGCACACTATCGCAAGGGTGTGTTAGTCGTTCCACACTTCGGTACATTCAGACATCGGTATGATGAAGCGGGCGCACGCGACGAAATCATTCAATTTCAATCGCGACCGCGCAAGGAACTGATTGCAAATTTTCAACGGATGTATGACGGACAGGTGGCCAGTGACGACTGGATTTCGAAGCGCTCTGAGGCACATGGCTACGATCATCTTTCCGTTCGCCGACGGATGGTGGCCGAAATAGCGAAAGAAAAATTTCTGGATGTCCGGCAGGTCCATCAAGTCGTGACCGAGCTCTTTTTTGTTTTGGCGCGCATTATGATCGAGACAGAAGAGAGCATACATTGGATGCGGCGAGGCATTATGCAGCTCAAACCCTTGCCTACGGATGACCCGAACCGGGCCTTGCAAATGACATGGGAAGACCGAGTTTACGAGTTTGTACCCAACGATCATTTGATCGAGGAGATCCGTCGCTGTTTCCCGAGCGAGTACATAAAGGCGTTGAGTTGAGATGATCAAAAAACGAACACTCGCGGACTGTGTAGAGCTTTCAGACTCGGCTCTAGCGGAGCTGTGCGCCACAGCCGCTGAGCGATATGAGGTCTACCCCATACACAACGGCCGTAAGGTTCGTTGGATTGAGGCGCCCGACACGTTCCTGAAAGCGGTACAGCGCCAGGTGCTGGACAGGTGCCTTGTGGATATGCCTGTGCATGGGGCCGCATGTGGATTTGTGAGGGGGCGGTCGATTGTGAGCCATGGGCGGGAGCACACCCATCAGGCTTGGGTCGTCACGACCGACATCGTAAAATTTTTCCCATCGGTTACACGTGCACAGGTCGCACAGGTCGCAGACGAATTGCCGTTTTCATCTAAGGATCAGGGCCGATTAGTGACTCTGGTATCCCGCGA
>CAXMRT010000191.1:0-6619 GCA_964196025.1 uncultured Gemmatimonadales bacterium
TTTGTAAGCGGCTGAGGAGTCTATAATGGCTAGCAGTCGAGCCTCCAGCTTCTCCGCCACGTCAGTCTGCGTCTCTATCACATTAACGCGTTCACGGATGTCGTCTCGAAGGTTATAGAGCTGATAGGGTTTCTCAAAAGGTTTACTTTTCGGCGAGGTGCGCCCACCAGATCCCCGGGTGGCAATGAACTTCCATTTATCATCGTGAAGGGCAAAGCAGCCATTGCTTGAATGTGTGATCACTGGAGGTCGGGTATATCCTTTCTGACCGGCAAGTAACTTGTAAAAACTAAAACTGTCTTCCGCATCTCCATCCGGCACTTGTTCGCCGATAATGTCCGCACACGTTTTAAAGATATCGACAATGGATACTGTTGTATCCGACGTCGTTCCGCCTTTTACTTTAGCGGGCCAGCGAACCAAAAAGGGAACATGGTGCCCTCCTTCATATACATCGGTTTTTGTACCGCGAAACACCCCGTTAGCAGTATGTGTGTTGCTGAGGTAGCCCTGAATGGATGAGCTTGTTTTGTGATCCGACCCGTCTTCCGACTTTCCGCTTCCAGAGCTTAGATGTTCAGGGCATTCCGGTGCGTCAAGACGGTTCATATAAGAGCCATTATCGCTAGTGTAAAAGACAAGGGTATTTTCATCGACGCCATTTTCTTTAAGGCTCTTCATCACTTGCCCGACTGTCCAGTCTACCTGCATAACAAAATCGCCATAGAGGCCAATTCCAGATTTACCCACAAAACGCTTGGCAGGCCACGCAGGCTTATGGGGCGCTGTAATGGGGAAATACACAAAGAACGGCTTTTTTGCTTTCGCCTGTTCTGTGACGTAGCTCGTAACTTTTTCGGTCAGATGATCAAGGCTGGCCTCGTGCTCAAAGCCGGCACCGGTCTCACCAGCGCGGATATAATGCGGAAAGGATTCTCCCGGCTTCATTTCTACGCTCTCAGCTGTAACACGATCATTTTCAATATACACATAAGGAGGAAAATCGAGTGAGGCAGTGATCCCGTAGAAACAGTCAAACCCTTGGGCGTTGGGGCCATTTTTTACCGTACCGGTAAGGTCGAGTGTCTTCTTGTTCAGCGGCAGATCCATTCCCAAGTGCCATTTACCAATACATGCCGTCGCATAACCGGCCTGTTTGAACAGGTGCCCGATCGCGTAGCGTTCCGGATCGATTAAATGAGTACTATAACCGTTAAGCACCCCCCTTTTGAGCCATGTGCGCCAGCAGTAACGCCCCATCACCATCCCGTATCGCGTGGGCGTACAGACTCCAGACCCGGAGTGACCATCTGTAAACGTCATGCCCTCTTTACTCAGCCTATCCAGGCTTGGGGTCGGAACCTTAGAATCCGGATTCAGAACCTGGATGTCCCCGTACCCCATGTCGTCAGCCAGAATAATAATCACATTGGGCTTCTGAGAAAATCCGGGAACTGCTGCTAAAACGAGCAGTAGCGCAAAAAGTAGCCTCTTCATCTTTCCCCTCCTGAGAATTTACAGTCATCGACACACTATCGGATCCGATGCGCGTAGGGTCAAAACTCATCCGCTCAATAATAGCTGGCAAAAGCCGTCATGGCCAGTATCGCTCGTTCTTCTCGACCAGCCATAGCCTCGGCAACGGCTGGTTGCTCCACCACCTACTAAAAAGTTCACGGACGACTTGGCAACGGATGCCGACGCATGCAACAGGTGAAATCGATGAACAGTTTCTTGTTCAGAACGAGTACTTACTTGACGAGAACCGCGTTTTGCGGGAACACATCAAAAGTAGACTACTTCTGAACGACCCAGAGCGTCGCAGACTTGCTTCTCTAACCTGCACCCAGGACGTCGCGACGATACTCAGCCAAATCCACCACCACTCCCTCGCGACGCGCCTTCTCTGCAGCAAACACCAAAACGTGCGACTCAAGCGCACTATCGATCGTGGACGACACCAATGAAGGATCCTGCGCGGCGACGGCACTAACAAACGCACGCGCCAAACCACCGTCACCCCCCCCGTGTCCGCCCAAAATGCTACCATCGGCCACCGCAGTATCCACAACTTCGGTTTCTTCAGTGAGGAAATTGCGGATCGTGATCGAGGCACCATCGCCAGTCAACTCGCCACGCGTACCGAATATTCGAGTAAAGCGGTCTGGTTGAGTAGAGAAACCCGTCATTGTGAACGATGCGCTGCGATTCCCATCATATTCCATATTCACGACCTGATGATCAACCACGTCATTATCACACGTATAGACACAACGACCATAAGGCCCTTCACGCAGCGCGCGATCCACACCTTCTTGCGTCGGATCATCCTGCGTAACGATATTGATCGGCCAATTAAACCGCTCCGCGTCTAGCGCGTCCTGATAAAAACGTTTCGCGTTATACACGCAGTCATCCGCCACCGCACAATCAAGACACCTATCACTCGCCCCCTCAGGCCGATTCTCCGCACGAAAGTGGTTCAGCGAACCAAACGATGAAATGCGGGTGCAGTTCCCACCCATGATATGATTGATCCAGTCCACGTCGTGACACGACTTCGCCAACAACATAAACGACGACCTAGCCTCGTTCGCCCAATTGCCGCGCACATAAGAGTGCGCGTAATGATGCGCCCCTACAGGCTCCAAGTGCTGAATCGACACCACCTCACCAATCGTACCCGCATCCACCAGCTTCTTAAGCTCGATCGTATAATGGGTAAAGCGCATCACATGACACACCGCCATCAACACCCCAGCCTTCTCCGCCGCTTCCGCAATCCGACAACAGCTATCCACCGTTGGCGCCATCGGTTTCTCCAACAAAATATCATAGCCACGCTCACAGAACGCGATTGCTGGTTCTTCATGCATCGAGTCCTGAGTCGTGATGATCGCCACATCAGCCATGCGCTCTTTTGCCGCAGCGTCGTTCCAGCTAGAAAAGACCCGGTCCGGCGACAAGTTGTACAGCTTCGCGAACGCTTCGCGACGTGCCTCGATCGGTTCCGCAACACCGACAACTTCCGCGTCAACAGCCTCATCAGCCATGAGGCGAGAGTAATTTCCCCCGCGATTCCCAGCACCCACCACAAACACGCTAACCGCCATCAGTCACCTCACTATTCACAAGAACCATACTCAGACAAAAAAATATTCCACCCACACTACCAATCCAAACCAACAAAATCCAGTCCCGCCCGACATTTAGTATTCACCCCTATCCCAACAAAAAAAACAAACCTTCGAAGGTCAATGCCCGCAGGGCAAATAAACCCATCCACCCAACAAAATTCATCATGATCAGCAGTAGCCCTCACAACCTGCATACACGGGCTGGGCTAGGATAAGATACGTGGGTCTTGCAGCCTTAGGTCTGCCCCACCTAGAATTGCGCACCGCTTGGTCGTGAATGATCATCCTAAAAGTCGTTGCACCCTTACACCGGAGGGTGCTCGGTAGGCACACACAAACTCAGAGGTGATGGACCTTCCTGCCTCTGATTCGCCGCGTTATTATTGGTAAAGTGGACTTTTTCAGGTTCACACTTCACTGCCTGCGGTGATGCAGGAAGAATTACTTGTAAAACTAGTGCTCAGTAGTCGTATTACGGTGTATACAATAAACAGCCACACGCGACTGATTGCCTGTATACACGCAGGAGCTGACCATCATTACTGAAGGGATATCGCCATGCCATCGGAGAAGAAGAACGACAATACGGAGAATAGCCGCCGCTCTTTCATAAAAAAGGCAGCCTTGGGTGGTGCCACAGCAGGGCTGATATCCAGCGGACAGCTTAATGCTGCGCCCGGCAAAAACCATCTCAGTGGCCACAAGGGTAACACGTTTGAACTCACTCGACGCATTCCCGTGCATGCTGGTTATGACGTGGTGGTCGCCGGCGGTGGACCTGCTGGCGTCGCGGCGGCGGTCAGCGCGGCTCGTCTTGGAGCCAAAGTCATCCTGCTTGAAGGCATGGGTTGTCTTGGCGGAATGGGATCATCAGGACTGGTCAGCGCATTCGATCCTATGGCCAACGGGACCACGCAACTTGTTCGCGGTTTCATGGGCGAAGTTGTTGAAATGATGCACCGGGAAGGTTTCATGAACTCGAATCCGTCTAGTTGGCGGACAAAATATCATGCCTGGTCCAAGTTCAATCCTGAAGGGTACAAGCTCATCCTCGATCGAATGGTTCAACATGCCAATGTAACGGTCAACTTCTTCACCAAGGTCATCGAGGCCGATGTTGATCAAGATCGAAAAACAGTCACCGGAGTGATCGCCAGCAACGTTGAAGGCCTGAAATATATTAAAGCCAGCACCTTCATTGACTGCACAGGCGATGCCGTACTGGCAGACCTCTGCGGTGCAGACTGCTGGGAAGCCGGCAGGGACACGGAAAAGATCATGCCGCCAACCATGCCAACATTATGGAGCGGTGAACTCAACCTCTCTCGAAACGAAGTCAGGAAACTGTACGAGAGCTGGGTCAGGGATGGCAAACATCGTCACCCCTCATATAAGTTCGTCGGACTAAGCAATATTGATGACAATCTGTTCTATTTGAATGGTGGGCACCTCTTTGATATGAATGCCCTTAAAATCGACAGCGTCACAGACGGAGCGATGCGCGGCAGGATCATCGCTGATGATTTTCGGAAAATGTTTGAGTCCCATCCCGACATCAAGCTTAGCCTCGCGGCAACCTCATCCTTAATCGGCGTCCGTGAAAGTCGACGTATAAAAGGGGAATATGTTTTCAGTCGCAAGGACATGGAAACTCGCCGTCTTTTCGCTGACACCGTCGGGGTTTACTGCAAAGCATGCGACATCCACCCCTATGCGTTTACAAAAGAGGCATGGAAAGACCACTATGAACTTTACTACAAAAATGAGAAGATGCGCCCGCGTAGAGGAGAGATGTTCTCCATACCATACGGCTCCCTAGTCCCCAAGGGCTGGAAGAATCTATGGACAGCTGGTCGCTGCGCCAGCGCAGACGTCTTTGGACAAGGATCATTAAGATGCCAGCCCTATTGCAGCCAGATGGGACAAGCTGCCGGTACAGCGGCCGTACAAACATTGCAACATGGTGAACAGGCAGACACGCTGAACACTGAACGACTCGTACAGACACTGCGCGCACAAGGCGTCTACCTTCCGCAGGCAGAGTTAACCCCGGAAATGACCCGATGACTATGCACGCACACTCATCAATAGGGATACTAACGGTGATACTACTGGCTGCGTCATGCACAACGGTCGATCAGAAAAAAGAAAAGCTACCATTCACAAAGGAGGCTTCGTTATTCATCACTCACCCGGGTTTTACATCCAAAGAGCCGGAAACACACTCTCTCTCAATCCAGACTGACGCCGATGGCAACCCCGTCACATACCGGATGGATGTGCGCTCCGTATTCTGCAGTGATGAGAAGTGTGAGGTCATCCGCCTTGATATGCAGTGGGATCCGATCGGGCGCTACAAGGCTTATGGCATTCCGCCAGGCGAATCATTGACCAAATACGACCATGAACCTTTTGAACAAAAAGACTACACGAAGTTCGATCAACTCATGACACACAGAACTTCCGTATTAGGGACCGCACAAAAAAAGCATCTGCTTGTACGAAAAGCGTCGAAGACAACCGACAAGAAACGCCTAGCCAAAAAGCCCTCCACCAAACCCATAAAAAAAGCCGTAGCGAGAAAAGGTGATGTCTACGAGCAGGTCGATGGCATCTCCGGAGCTACAGCCGCCTTTATCAAAGACGTCGTTGTCGAAGGTGCGGCTTACACCTGCTTTACTATGTGGCACTGGGCCAATGGTGATACCGCAAATCAAATACGAGCCTACACACAAACACACTGTGCTGATGCCTGGCTAATTGACCTGCTCCGTTCCGAAGACCATGAAGAAGTTGAGTTTGCCCTTGAAACCCTCACGCAACGCCAAGTGTCCACGCCCGCCTCCCAGACGGCTGCGGTTGATTCGGCCAAGGTGTGCACAGATCACGGGTTTTCAACATTAGTCACCTATCTAGAACAGGCAACGAACAGCGACGATACCCGCTACGCCGCTTACAGCACATTGCTATATACTTCGTCCAGCCGAAGACAGAGCCATATACTTGAGCGGCTATTAGGCCAGCGGCAGAGTCCTCCTCTCGAGTTCTTTCAAGACGTCAGTAAGTACCTGACTAAACTGAATACTTTTTATGACCTCCAACTCATACTTGCCCTAGCGGATAAGCACGACATTCAGTCCCACGAACTGAACACCAGCGTGGCCAGCATACTCCAACATGATAATTTCTTCATGGCACGCCGAGCACATACCTTTTTAAAACAACGCTCACTTAAAAATGACATCACCAATGACGTTCTTCAATTCGAGCAGAAACACAAAGATCAACTGACCCTATGACCGGTGTAAGAGTCCAGCGAGATTCGGGCAGTTCTCCGACCTCATAAGTGCTTACAAACGCTGCACCTTTTGATACCCTCCGCGGCTCAACCCAACATCTATTGCGGCGGGTATATGCGCGCAAAAAACATCCCAACTCCACAGTGCTGGCCACGGTTACAAGACTTGCAGAAGGCCGACGAG
>CAXMRT010000192.1:0-11666 GCA_964196025.1 uncultured Gemmatimonadales bacterium
CGGTGAAATCAACAGGCGCACATTCGAGCGGCCGCAGACCACTCGACTTACGGATGAAGATGAAACGCTTGGGCATGCTGCCGACATTCAAACCTGCGGGACTGGCGAAGAGCTGGTTAAAGGAGGGCGCAAGAGCCATCGCGCCCGCGCCAAGGAGGCTGGATTTAAGGTAATGTCTGCGGTCAATCATGATGGAGAGATCCTTATATGCTGAGACGTTCAGTTTTTAGTCAAGAGAGCGGTAGACCTTTCTTCGATCGGCTTGCGGTAGATGAAAGAGTCCGAGGTGAGCAGAGACACAATCACGGCATCGAAACTGCCGCCGCTTTCGACATAAGCCTGCTCGGCGTCGATCATGGTTTTCGAATCGGAGAGGAATTCGTTGCGGCCCATGAAGTAGCGGAAGGCATGGCGGATGAAGGACTGGCGGACTCGACGCGATTTGGACAGGCGATCAGCGAGGTCGAGTGCATCTTCTAGGTCACCATCCAGCGATGGATCATCTGTGCCTTTAAGGTGGCCTGTGGCAACCACGGGCAGCGACTTAAAGAGGTCACGGGTGTCGACCATGTGGTCGCGATTCTTGGGTTTATCAGCACGCTTTTCTATGAGATGCTCGGGATACTCGAGCGATTCCTCGGTGCGAGTGCGGCCAAAGTCGTCATACATTTGAAAGGTGTACCCCAGAGGATTCATCTTCTCGTGACAGTGCCAACAGTTTTTGGTTTCGGTGGCCATGACCAGGCGATCACGCAGGGTCTTGTTATGGTCCTCGGGAATCTGCGCATCTACGGTGATGGGCACCTCGGGGATGATGTCCGCCAACAGTTTCTCACGTACGAACTTACCCCGGTGCACCGGGTCGGTCTCGGTATTGAAGGCATGGGCCACCAGCCAGGCCGGGTGAGTCAGTATACCCTTTCGGTTCTCAACTTTCATCGGCTGTTCGGGTGACCAGTGCCAGTTGTCTTTCGGAATACCCCAGAACCTGGCAACGTTACCACCCCACATGAATCCGCTACCGTACCCCCGAAACAGATCGAAAGGTGCGGCGTGCTCCTGCCCCTTGTCGAGGCGGGCGGTAATCGAACTCATGGCCAGCTTGAACAACTTAAGGCCATCCCCCGTTCGCGGGCCGGAACGAAGATCGTCAGGGTTGATGCTGCGAATGGGTTCCTCGCGCAGGAACTCTTTGTGCTTCTCAAGCTCGGAATAATCGAAGTCCGCCCACCCGGTGTCCTTGAAGTATTCGTAGATGCGTTTTATTTTTTCGGACCGTTCCCGCATGCGCTCATTGTCACCATCATGATAGACGTAGAACTTCTCCGTGCCGATCAGTTCCTCAAAGACGTTCTGGTCCTTCTCGAGGATGAACTCAACCAGGCGATCAGCCTCATTAACCAGACGGTTAGTCGATGGACTCAAGCGGTCACCCCCAAAGCGCTTCTCGTCCTTGAAAATTTCCAGGGCCTTGGGATAACCGAAGAACTCGCGAAAGAAGCGCAGCTCGCGTATGGGCATGGCTGTGCTGTTCTGATTGTAGTGCTTATCCTCGAGAATCGGGTCGATGATGGTGTGTACAGCGCGTCTGGCCAATAGACGCTTCACCTCCCGCTCATAGTCCTCGCGGGTGTTGAGTCGCCCTTCCTCAACCGCCGCCACCAGTTCAGCATCCGGGCTCTGATCGGTAAGGGCGTAGGCGATGGCATAGCTGCCATCACGCGGCGACATCATGCGACGACCATGCGCGTCGGGCTCGCCAACCCCGAGCTCATTGCGATACGCGAATTCGGTGCCGAGAAGGAAGGTCTGGATCAGCTTCTTCACCGCCTTGCGACGGCCGATCTTCTCGGTGTACGAGCGCACGAGAATCAGGTGGTCCTCGGTTTCCTGGTCCGTGGGCGCGCGCTCATGGATGAGGACGGACAGTTCGTGAACCAACTGCCGGAACAACTCGTCCGCAGGCAGCCCGGCTTCAACACGCTGCTGCTTGAATTCCTGCTCCCAGTCGCTCATGCACGTCTCGATGACATCTGAATAAAATGCCCCTTTCATACGATGCTTGCGGATGGTGGCGTGAATGATGCCCATCTCTTCTTCGGTGAGAGGCTCGTAGACGATCTTCTTGTGCTTCTTGCCGTTCTTCTCTGCGATCTCGCGAAAATTGGGCACATACTCCCGCAGCAGAGCCATACGGGCCTGAATGGTGCGCTCGTGGTGACCACGATAAAACCAGATGCGTTCGCAGAACTCGCGGAAGGCATCGTCGCTCAAATGGCTGTACTTCGGATCCGTCAGGGTGTGATAAACGAGGCGGTCCGCATCGAGCTTTTGGAGCATTCTGGTGGAGACATTCATCGGTGCCCGCTTGTACTTCTCGCCGTCCTTCAACTTGGGCAACGGTTTGAGCACTACGGGAACGAACCCAGGAAGTAGCGACTCATTCTCGCTGGCGTACATCTCGTGGCAGATCTTTTCGACGTGCTGCTCGAGGAATGTACGTCGGGTTGCCAGAGTCTTCGCATGACCCTCTTCCATGGCGAGAATGTCGATGACGGCCGGAAGGAATTTATCGACCCGGCTGTTCTTATGGCGAGGCACGAGGTATTCGGTGATGTGCTCGGCCACCGCCTGAGAGTTGTTGAGCATGCTTGAGAGATGGCCGCCGGTCAGATCCTCGTTGGCGTAATAGCGCACCCCTATTATTTTGGGTAGCAGGAAGGGATTGGAAATACCAAGCTCGTCGAAACGCTTGCTGCCGACCACTTCAACTCTTTTCTTTTTGCTCCCCATCGTGGTCTTGCCCCTGAGAATGCGCTGGAACTTGGCGTTGTAGATGTACTCACTGATCAACCAGCGGCGATCGCTTGTGTAGGCGGGAACATCCTTGAACGCCCCTGAAAAGAGCTTCTTGTGGTCGACATAGTTTCCATATTCGGGCTTCTCCAACTTGCCTTCCAGGGTCGAAGCCTCGTGTTCGCCCAATTCGCGTTTGAGGAAGGTCAGGATGGCCTTGCGCTCGGACTCGCTGGGACGCTCTTTCTTCTTGGGGGGCATATGGTCGAAGTAGACCTGTTCCTGCATCCGGTTGAGAATGTTGAGGCGCTTGTCCAGATCGAGAGCGGCAAGATTGTCCAGCTGGATATCCCCCTTCTGCTCCAGGTCGTCATGGCAGTCGTAGCAGTGCGTCGCCAGAATAATGTCGGTTTTATCCGACAGATGTAATTTCCTGTCCGGCCCAGCTTGAGCCAACGTAAGGGAAAACGCAACGCAACCCAGCGGTAGAATAAGCCGTTGAACGATGTTTCTGGGGAATAAAGGTATTTGGGTCATACGCAGTAATAAAGATGTGTTAATAACATGTGCTAAACTTTACGCAACGCCACGACCGACTTCAACCATCGCGACTAGAGTTATCCGAGGAATCAGCCTCATCAAACTCGTGCTGACTGAAACGGATGTAAATAGCGGCCTTTTTCGACCGTCCTCCACCATCCTGCCAGCCCCACAAGACGCAACAACAAGGATGATTAGGGTGGTGATATCGTCCAAAATGGGGACAGACCACAAAATGATAAGTCCTCACGCCGATTGGTGGCGTTGGAGGTGCTCACCCATGTTCTTTCTTCATAGAACTGTCATAATTCTTGATTAATCTTGCCATAATGTTCATTTTCACGCACAGTATATCGGTTAGTGGTTTAGTTAATGAACATAAGGGTGGTGTAATGCGCGCAATAACTTCATTACCAATATCGGTAAAAAAAGGACTGTCCAAGCTCGGACAGGATATCTCTGATGCGCGAAAACGCCGACGTATTCCCACAACATTGATGGCAGAGCGGGCAGGAATTTCCAGAACCACTCTCAACAAAGTTGAAAAGGGTGATGCGTCTGTTGCGCTGGGAATCTATGCTTCAGTGTTGTTTGTTCTGGGCATGGAGAAGCGCCTGTCGGAACTAGCTGATAGTAAATTTGATGAAACTGGGTTGATGCTTGATGAGGAAAACCTACCTGAGCGCATCCATTTGAAACGCAGCAAGAAGAAGGATAAGAAATAGTGCCTGATCGCATGGCTTTTGTTTATGTTGAGCTTTTGGGCAAGAGCACCCTCGTAGGCAGGCTATGGACGCGTTCGCGTCGAGGGCGTGAATCAGCGTCCTTTGAATATGATGAGAGTTGGCTTAGTCGGGAAGAACGCTTCTCTTTAGAGCCTCAGCTCTTATTGACAGAAGGCGCCTTCCACACAGGAGACAAAAACCTGTTCGGCTCTATCGGTGATAGTGCGCCCGACCGCTGGGGGCGGATATTAATGCGCCGTGCTGCGCGCAGAACTGCTCAGCGAGAAAGTAAAGATCCTCAAACACTGATGGAGCTTGATTACCTACTGGCGGTGAATGATGAGACGCGCCAGGGCGCTTTACGTTTTACTAGTGAAGAGGGCGGGAAGTTTCTGTCTGGTGTTGATGCGAACCCTGTCCCGCCCCTTGTTGATCTGCCCAGACTGCTTTCGGCAACTGAACGTTTGTTGGATGATCAGGAACGGGACGAGGACTTACGCCTCTTACTTGCGCCGGGCTCTTCACTTGGCGGCGCAAGACCTAAAGCTTCAGTGAAAGATCGTGATGGCAATTTACTGATCGCGAAGTTTCCCCGCAAAGATGATGACTATCAAACCGTCCTTTGGGAAGCGGTTGCCTTACAACTTGCCGGTGATTCAGGGTTAGCTACACCTTCATGGAAAGTAGCAGAAATCGCAGGGAAAAACGTGTTGCTACTTGATCGATTTGACCGTGTTGATGGTCACCGCGTCCCTTTTCTCTCTGCAATGAGTATGCTCAACGCAAAGGATGGAGAAGAACACAGTTACCTTGAAATTGTTGATGCCTTACGGCAGTCTGGCGCTCGACCCAAAGAAGACATCGTAGACCTTTGGAAGCGCATTGTTTTCACTATTTTGATCTCCAATACTGATGACCATCTGCGCAACCACGCTTTTCTTTACGAAGGACAATCGGGTTGGCGCTTGTCACCCGTCTATGATGTAAACCCCACACCTGTTGAAGTAAGCCCCCGCGTGCTTTCCACAGCAATAACCCTTGAGGATACGACAGCTTCATTGGAAGTCGCTTTATCCGTTATTGATGATTTCAATATCAAGGAAGAACAAGCGCACGTCATAATTCGGGAAGTGGGACAAGCTGTATCTCAATGGAGAACTGTCGCCGCCAGACTCGGACTAAGCCAGGCAGAACAGAATCGGTTGGCGTCAGCATTTGAGCATGATGATTTATCTTATGCGTTGGAAATAGAAGTTTAATACCGAAACAGGGACAGACCTTCCTAGGTTACCCATAGTACACCAGCCCACTTTCATCCGCCCACTTACCCTGATAGCGGAAGGGATTCGCGTCCGCTTTTACCCCTGTTTTGAGGATTAGGACGCCGAAGGGGCTGTATTCGTAGTGGGCTACGATGTTGGTTCCGGTCTCGTCTAGGAGATCCTAGACACCGAGGGACAGACCTTCCTGTTTTGTTCGGGACGGATCGCCGCGCCGTCCGCCACAACCCAGCCTTCAACCGGATGCTCCCCGGCCCTCGGCGATGACGCCCTACCCACCACAAAACAAAACCAAGACGACGAAGGGACTGTATTCGGGATGATCTATGTTAAGCCTCAGGGCGCAGTGGGCTGACACCCCCCCAAGCTGGTTCCGCATTGGCAAGCGTTCTGGTTCCGTCTAGACTGCGCGGATGATTCGACTTCTGGACAGATTGATTGGGCTCATTGGCCATTGCTTGATGATGCTCCTGACCCCCATCATGCTGCCCTTCGCGATTATCGCGCAGAGTCGCCAAAAGTCCGTGCGTATACGGGTCGCGAAGGATACCGCGTGCCAGAACTGCAAAAACAAACTCGGAAAACGTGGAGTTCAGATCGCGGACAAGGCATGGCGAAAATTCAATAAGGTGCTGGTGAAAGAAGATCCGGTCAAACATCGACCCGGCGTCCGAACACTCTACGCCGTCTGTCCAAAGTGCCAAGCGCTGTACACGTTTCATGGCAAACGGAAAAAATATAAGCTTATGCAGATGCCTTCTAAAACGACCTAAGCCGCAGCGATACTTTGGCCGTCGATTCAACTTGCACCCGTGCCGACACCTCTTACAATGAAACAACAATTTCGCCGCTAAAGCGGCCAGCATACCTCAGGAGAATACACAGCATGTCAGCACTCACTGCCCTGACCCCACTCGACGGTCGATACGCATCCAAAATTTCCGAACTCCGCGACACGTTTTCCGAATACGGTCTCATCCGTTGCCGCGTGCTCGTCGAAATCAAATGGCTCAAAGCACTTTGCGCTCACGACGGCATCCCCGAAGCAGCACCGCTCAGCAGTGACGAAGAGGCACTGTTAGACGGGATACTGGAAACCTTCTCCATAGACGACGCCACACGTGTTAAAGAAATCGAGAGTGTCACCAATCACGACGTCAAAGCGATCGAGTATTTTCTTAAAGAACAACTGGAAAACACCAGCCTCAAACGCGTCTCGGAATTTATCCACTTTGCCTGCACATCAGAGGACATCAACAACACCGCGCATGCACTGATGCTAAAAGAAGGGCTCGTGACCATTACCAACGTTCAAGAAGAAGTGATCCGAGAGATCGTCACCATGGCAGGCATATGGCGCAAGGTCCCGATGCTCGCACGCACTCATGGCCAAACCGCCTCACCCACCACCATCGGCAAGGAACTGGCCGTCTTCGCCGTTCGCCTCGCGCGCCAAAGCGAAGCGATCGCTGATGTCCGACTAATGGCAAAAATGAACGGCGCGGTTGGCAACTACAATGCCCACCTCTCTGCCTACCCTGATGTGGATTGGCCCGCGTTCTCCCGCGCGGTGATCGAGGAGGGTCTCGGTCTGACTCAGAACCCCATGACCATTCAAATCGAGCCTCACGACTACATGGCTGAACTTTTCGACGCCATGTCACGCTGGAATACTATCCTGCTCGATCTCGACCGAGACCTCTGGACGTACATCTCGATGGGATACTTCGGTCAGAAAACAGTGAAGGGCGAAATTGGGTCGTCGACAATGCCGCACAAGGTGAACCCTATCGACTTCGAAAATTCAGAGGGCAACCTAGGCCTCGCGAACGCGCTCTTCGCTCACCTGTCCGCAAAGCTTCCCGTCAGCCGCTTACAACGCGACCTGACCGACTCGACCGTTCTCCGCAATATGGGCGTCGGCTTCGGTTACTCGCTAGTGGCTTACAAGTCGTCTCAAAAAGGTTTCAGTAAACTGAAATTGAATGAGCACAATCTCGAAGCGGATTTGGACAACGCCTGGGAAGTTCTTGCTGAACCCATCCAAACGGTCATGCGCAAAGCAGGTATCGAGAAGCCATATGAAAAGCTCAAGGAGCTGACACGCGGACAGGATATTTCCCGTGAGGTGATCGAAACCTTTGTGGACGGACTGGCCCTCTCAGATGACGACAAGGCGCGCCTGAAAGCGCTAAGCCCTGCCACTTACATCGGTCTGGCAGCGACGCTCGCGGATCAAAGCTAGGTTTCCTTCCTATAGGAAGTAACGCTTTGCGCGCGAGTTTCGACCTGAGTCGCTCAAAAAGCGAGTATTTCCCTAAAGAATCAGTGACAGCACCGGCGATCTCTGTCTAAGTAGGGAACTCTCAAATTGGGGAGCACAACGAAGGGGCACTATGTTCGGAGATGGAGACGATATTTTCCTGACCTTCCCGGTCATTATCATGCGCAACGGCGGCTTGGATGGCGTCGCTCTGCAGGCGCGGGAGTATCGCCACATCCTAAACAAGATGGACATCGGCGTGCACGTCCTCACGGGACGCTGTGAAACGAGCTTCGCAACCTTGAACCCAGTGGGACACAAACAAACCGAACTCCCTCTGCTCGATTTTTATCATGAGGACTCGAGGCTTCTCTTCGCCAATCAATTCGAGACCGGCGACGAGAAAGAAGGCGTCGCCGAAATCAGCGACGACGAATGGCTCGAGCTCTTTGCTCGCCACAAGGCCGCCATACAGGAAGAAATCGACAAGCTCTTAATCTCCATCCCATATGATACGCCCGTCATCGTCTACAATCTCGTCTCACTCAGGCATGCCCAACCGGCAGCCGCCGCTGCGATTCGCGACCTGATCGAAAAATATCCGAACCGCGCCTTTCTGAGTCACTCCGCCGATCCGGATGCTGAGCGACCCGAAAAAATAGAGCGCATCAAACCCCACGTCCTCCCAATGATCTCCGCGAACCCGCCGGATGAGCCTTATAGCGGCGGACCCTACGACTATCCAAACCTCTATCACATCGTGCTGAACCCAAGCCAACGTGAAAGTTTTCTGACCAAATACGATATCCCCGAAGATCACATTTTTGAAATTCCCGACTTTCTCGAGTTTCCATCACGCGAACCGGTCTATATGCGCTACCCGCGCAAAATTTTCATTCAGTTCCTCTCCGACCGCTGTTTGACGCGGAAGGGAGACTCCCACGAGTATATCCACCGTCAGATTACCAAAGACACGACCGTGTTCATCTCTCCCGTGCGCCCCGTCTACCGCAAACGGATTCAGGAAGCCATGCTGTTGGCTCAGCAATACGGTCGAAAATATGAGAAAGACGTGATCTTCGTCGTGACGCATCCCGATTCTGACGACAACCAATATTTTCAGGAAACACTCGAATTCGCGGATGGCATTGGCTTGCCGTACTATCATCTAGGTGAACGGTTCACGCTCGATTCACTCGATACGGTTTACGAAAACATTGCCGCGATGACCTCGATCGGCGTCGTGGCCAGCAGTGCCGGCGGCTGGGAAAATGCACTCAACGAAATGGCTCGCGCCTGCATCCCATTCTTTATGGACAACAAGCTCAACTCCTTCAAACCCTTGACCGAAGAGATTGGCATTAAGACTCATGGCGAAGACTTCGGCTTGCTTACCCATTTTCTAGACGAACACTCACCCGAAGAACTCAGGGAAATGGATATCTGTGAGCACCCGGAACTCGCCGACTCGGTTGCATGGGTGCACACCATGCTCGACGACCAATACGCAAGAACCAAGCTCATCGAACATAACTATCGCAAAGCCTACGAGTATCTCTCACATGACGCGACACAGCCTCGCATCTCGTCTGCGATTCAAGCCATCTATGAAAAACATGGCTACCCAGGCGCCGGAATGAAATCGCTCGACGAGTAATTTAGCTTTTTGCTACACACATTTTTCTCTTCTGCCCGCCCCAGCTTCTCGTATAAAACTGCCGAAAGGCACATTTTTCGCCATTTTCCGTTGATGCGGACAGCCCTTTTGTCCACAGTCACCAGACGGGACGCCATCGGGTGAGTCCCGACATTTTCTTAACCAAGGGGGACTGATGAAACGACTGATTGGATGGTTTGCAGTAACGGTTGTAATGGCGAGCATGGTGCAGGCGGAACTTCCCGCGAACGTGGTTGTCTATGAAGGCGAAAAAGGTCCCGGTAAAGGTAAGCACATCGTCTTCCTTGCATCCGACCACGAGTATCGCGGTGAAGAAACGTGCCCCGCGCTTGCACGTATCTTAGCCAAAACCCATGGCTTCAAGTGCTCGGTCATCTTCGGCGTGAATGAAGAGACCGGTTTTATCGAAACCGGTAGCTCCCACATCCCGGGAACCGAACTCTTGGCTGACGCCGATCTACTCTTCATCTTCGCACGCTTTCTGGCCCCATCCGACGAACAGATGAAGCCAATCGAAGACTACCTCAATCGCGGCGGCCCGGTCATCGGTCTTCGCACGTCTACCCATGCGTTTCACAAAATTCAGTCTGAGAAATACAAGAAGTACAATTATAACTACAAAGGCGATGACTACATGAAAGGCTTCGGCCGTCAGGTACTCGGCGAAACGTGGGCCGGTCACTATGGACCGAATCACAAATCAGCCACACGACTAGACATCGTGCCCGAACAGAAGGATCACGTCGTTCTTAAAGGCGTCAAAGACATGTGCGGCCAGGCCGGCGCCTATAAGGCGGATCCAGAACCTAATTCTGTCATCCTCGCCATGTCACAACCACTCGCCACGATGAAAGAAGATTCCGCACCGATGGAAGGCAAGCCGCCTACACCAGGTCTCTGGGTTCGTACTTATAAGGGCGCAGAAGGGTCGGAAGGTCGCGTGCTCTGCACCACTCAGGGCGCCTCCGAAGGCATCCTCAACGAAGGCCTCCGCCGTGTTCTAATCAACGGCGTTTTCTGGACCATGGGTCTCGAAAAGAAAATCAAAGCCGATCTCAACATCGACTTCATCGGACCGTACAAGCCCAAGACTTTCAACTTTAACGGCCAGTCGAAAGACGTCCTCCCTTCAACACTGAAAGGCTACGACAGCCAGATCCTTCCGAAATAACCCAGCGGAATAAGCCGGCCACTGCCGGCACACTTTCAGAGGGCTTGCTGACAACCGTCGGCAGGCCCTTTTTTTGGGCCACGCGACGTCGAAAGAAAAAGAAGGATGACGCAAATCTACCGTTAATATCCGGAGCTTCCGCCGGCGAAGATCAGAAACGACCTAAAACGGTCGCCTCGTCTCCTTGAGCGCCGCCTGCAAGGAACGAGGCGACCGTTTTAGGTCGTTTCCTTTGCAGGTGGAAGCGGAGGATACCATGTATCGCCCCACGGCGAATCGCCGCAGGGGGTATCTGTCTATTGTCAGAATACCTATTACTAGATTTGCGCCACCCCATTAAATGCTACGTTCTGTCTCAGTTGCGCAGATTCCCGCGCAACAAACGAATCAAATGCTAAATGGCCACGCGCCTTCATCGGGTTCGCAGGAATCAACGCGTCCCATCCCTGCGTCTCAAGTCGATGCCGCATCGCGCGCAATCGGCGACGCTCCGCTCGCGCAATTTTTACGCCCTCATTCACCACCAGACCCGTAACGGTCTGTCGTTGATGCCGACCCATGATGCGTGACTTTTTCTGCGACGTCTCAAACCCGTGATTCGCTACCAGAGCCCTTACCTCGCACAAGACCGCCCTTGGATCACCATCGCCTGACAAGGCGATATCATCTGCATAGCGACTATACGACCAGCCAATTGATGCGGCGTGACGCGCGATCTGATCATCAAGATCGCGCAATACCAAGTTTCCCAGTTGGGGACTCGTCGGTGCCCCCTGCGGTAAATGACCGTCGCGGGATACCAGAGTCACTAATCGGCCCTGATCCTTAGATGAAAACGGCAATTCCTCTGCGACCTGTGCGACCTGTGCACGTGTAACCGATGGGAAAAATTTTACGATGTCGGTCGTGACGACCCAAGCCTGATGGGTGTGCTCCCGCCCATGGCTCACAATCGACCGCCCCCTCACAAATCCACATGCAGCCCCATGCACAGGCATATCCACAAGGCACCTGTCCAGCACCTGACGCTGTACCGCCTTCAAGAGCGTATCGGGCGCCTCAATCCAACGAACCTTGCGGCCATTATGGATCGGATAGACCTCATATCGATCAGCGGCTGTGGCGCACAGCTCCGCTAGAGCCGAGTCTGAAAGCTCTACACAGTCCGCGAGTGTTCGTTTTTTGATCATCTCAACTCAACGCCTTTATGTAC
>CAXMRT010000193.1:0-10310 GCA_964196025.1 uncultured Gemmatimonadales bacterium
CCAACAATGCCGCTGGCGCGCCATGCTTTTGTGCCGCTTGGGCTGCAGCCGCAGCCTTGTCCAAGTGTAGACGTAAGCCCTCGCCATCGGCCACATCCCCCTCAACCTTCACATAACTAAGTGTAAGGGAATCGGTTTTCCATTCCGGCACATAACGAACCATGTGCCCGGCTACCCCCTTTTTGCCTTTGTACAAATGCAATTCCCACGGTTGACTCGGGCGATTGTCTTTATCCCGCCCATTCGGGTCCGGCAAAAACGCTTTGTAGTACACTTGGTCTACGGCCGGAGGCTCGATACGCACCGGACTTCTCGCATCCAGCACACCAATCACCGCACACACTGGGCGCACAGCCTCCAAAGTCAGAGCCCCGTCGAACATGAGTGTCAAATACGGGGTCTCATTCTTTTCGATCGCCGCTCGCAAGACGTCCATCACGCGGTCCAGCTTAACTTTATCAACGAGAGTCTTTTCGCCTTGCGCCTCTCGCAAGCGAAAGCTTTCCGGTGCGACGACCTCCAATACCCAATCTCTTAAGACCCCGCGCCCCTCAGTCTTCTCCGGCTCAAGCAGCAATGTCATCCGCTCGTTGGAACGAAACACATACTCGCGGTTACTCTCCAAATTCTCGTACACCTCTCCTTGATTCAATTCCCAGACAACATCCATAACGGAGAAGGGTGCATTAAAAACTGGGATAACGGAGTATGGATCATAGGCATCCGCCACATACACAGTGCCGGTCGCATTCAATGGATCAGGAACGTCTAGTGATCCCGTAAAAATGAATCCCTCATGTGGCAAGGTCTTCTCAGTACGCTCATCGATAAAGATATCCTCGAGGCGTATGGCCTCATCACTCTCCTTCTGAACGATCGACGCCACCACGCGTTCCCCTTTGGCCGCAAAACGCAATTGACGTGGATCAATCGAGGCTCCCTGCGAAATCTTCAAGAAGCGCAGCCCCTTGTGGATATCACTCGGCTTAGCAAGAGACCAAAGCAAGGCCTCATAGCCATGAGAGCTCTGTGGGCCAATAACAAAAAATTCCACGGCGGACCCAACACCCGTACTCTCTACAGCCACCTCAACCTGCATGGTTTCACGCTTAGCAACGACCCCAGGGAGCACTAACACCCCTTTATCATCCTTATAGGTAACCAGGTTCTCCGCATATTCGGCTAGAACAGCCTTCAGAAACTTAGGCGAAGGCATCTCGTCATGCTGCGCGTTCAGGGCGGAGCCCACAACAAGTGGCAGCACCCCGACCCAAAGGGTTAACAATTGGCGTGCTGTCATCGGCTTGAATTTTGAAAACATGTTTTCCCAGCGTTACGAGTTTTAGTAAGAACGAACACCTATAGCAGGCCAGATCACATTGATCCAGTTCTCGATCACATAATACAGTATATAAATATCGACAAACCACATCGCTCCAAGCACACTTTTTCGATGTTTATGCACCCGAAACTCAGCGCTTTTCTCACAGCAACATTGCTCTCAACCGTAATTTCTCTCCCTAGCCTAGCCATCGACTTCGTTCACGAGGTCGCTCCGATCCTGAAAGCCCACTGCTCCAAGTGCCATACCGGTGAGAAGAAAAAGGGCGGGCTAGCAATGAACACTCGTGCTGAACTCCTCAAAGGTGGCGAAAATGGAAAAGCAGTCATCCCAGGCAATAGCGCGAAAAGCTTGATGATCGAACTGATCACATCAAAGGACGACGAGGAATGGATGCCATCAAAAGGTGACCGCGTCCCCGCAGCCGAAATTGCCATCCTCAAAAAATGGATCGACTCCGGCATGCAATGGGAGCCTGGATTCAGCTTCGGCGAAACCTCTTGGGAACCACCACTAAAACCGCGAACGGTGTCACTCCCCCCCGCCAAGAAAAATCGAAACCACCCTATCGACCGACTACTTGATGCGAACCTCAAAACAATCCCCGCACGCACGAGCGACGCAATGTTCCTGAGACGCGAAACGCTCGACATCACAGGCCTCCTCCCCACACCCAATGCCCTCTCAACATTCCTCAAGGACTCCAAACCAAATAAACGGAAACAAGTCATCGCATCCCTCCTCAAGGACGATATCGCCTACGCCGACCATTGGCTGACTATGTGGAATGATCTTCTACGTAACGACTACACAGGGACAGGCTTCATTACCGGCGGCCGAAAAAAGATCACACCCTGGCTCTACAAGTCTCTCAGAGAAAACAAACCCTACGACCAACTTGCCCGAGAGCTTCTCGCCCCTACAAAAGAGTCCGCCGGCTTCATCGATGGCATAAAATGGCGAGGCACCGTGAATGCCAGCCAAAGCAAGGACATCCAGTTCGCCCAGAACATCTCTCAAGTCTTCCTCGGCATCAATATGAAGTGCGCCAGCTGTCACGACAGCTTTATCGACCGCTGGACGCTCGAAGAAGCCTACAATCTCGCAGCTGTCTATTCCGACACTCCACTCGAGCTCACCCGCTGCGACAAACCGATCGGTAAAATGGCGACAGCCAAATGGCTCTTTCCCGAACTAGGAGACATTGATGCTGCAGCCCCCAAAGCAGAACGCCTCAAACAACTCGCCGGCCTAATGACACACCCGGATAACGGTCGCTTCACACGCACAATCGCTAACCGCCTCTGGCACCGCCTAATGGGACGCGGCATTGTCCATCCTGTCGACGCGATGCATACCCGCCCGTGGAACGAGGAACTACTCGATTACCTGGCAACCCGCTTCGCGAAAGACAATTACGACATCAAAACCTTCATCGCCTTCATCATGGCCTCAGAAGCCTATCAGTCTCAAACGGTCGTTTTGAAGGAGGACCCAGGCTCAGATTATGCCTATGCGGGCCCCGTCGCAAAACGCATGACCGCCGAGCAGTTTCTCGACACTGTTTGGCAGATCACGAAATCAAACCCAACAAGCATGACGGCAAAGATTGACCGTAGTGAAGAAAAGGCACCGCCCCCGAAGGCAATGAAGGCGCCGAGCCAAACGCCGACACCCATCTCAGCAAAATGGATCTGGCCAGCCGGCCCCACCGCCAACAAGGCTAGCTTTAAGAAATTACTTACTCTCAGCAGTCTCCCTCCCACCGCCCTCACAAAGATCACCTGCGACAACGCATTCACCATGACCGTGAACGGCAAGACCGTTGCCTCATCCAAGGAATGGAACAAACCCGTGAGCTGCGATATCGCAGCCCAACTAAAGACAGGCATCAACACCATCGAGATCGAAGGTGAGATGTTCGGCGGTAGCGCCGGCTTGATTTGCCAGATCGAATTCATAGACGGAAAAAAGAAACGCGTCGTCATCACCGATAAGACCTGGCTGGCTCGCAAACCCGACGAAAACTGGCAGGCCGCCGCAGAGCTTCACTCACATGGTGCGGGTCCGTGGGGTGCAATTCTCTCTTCAGCAACCGCAGCGCCATCCAAGCCTAAGCAGGGACCGCAGCGCCCTATCCGAGCAGCTCTCGTGAAAAATGATTTCTTGATGCGCTCGCTCGGACGCCCCCATCGTGACCAAGTCGTCACAACGCGCCCCGCCGAACTGACCACTCTACAAGCCATCGATCTGTCAAATGGAAGCATCCTTGCTGACACTATTACCCGGGGAGCCAAGCACCTGGCCGCCACAGGAAAGACCAACACAGAATTGATTCGCTGGCTCTACCAGTACGCCCTCTCCCGTGAACCAACAGCCAACGAAGCTGCCATTTTGGTGGGCATCGCCGGCACCGAACAAACGGCCTTGGTCATCGAAGATGTTCTCTGGCCAATATTCATGCTACCCGAATTTCAAATCATTAGATAGGACCCCGCTATGACACTTGAAGAACAACTAGCTCGTCGCGACTTCCTCAAACAGTTAGGCGCCGCCTCTGCCGCAGCCCTAGCCTGCGGCGGAACATCCGCGTGGGCAAATACGGAAGCTATCATCCAGCCCAAAGCAACGGCCGACTCATGTATCCTGATCTGGCTAGCCGGCGGCATGGCATCACCCGACACCTTCGACCCAAAAGCCTATCTCCCATTCGAGAAAGGCCTCGAAGTCAAAAAGATCCTCAGCACGTTCCCTGCGATCGACACATCTGTTGACAACATCAAGATCACGCAGGGCATGGAGAACATCGCGAAAGTTATGGATCGAGGCACCTTGATTCGCTCAGCCCAACAACCCGACCTCGGCCACATCCTACATTCCCGACACCAGTATCACTGGCACACCGGATACGTACCCCCACTCACCGTCGCCGCTCCACACATCGGCGCTTGGATGTCTCGCGTGCTCGGCCCGAAGAACCCTGTCATGCCCGCCTTTATCAACATCGGACAACGTCTAGAAGGCGTCGGCGAAAAAGAAGAACTCAAAGCCTTCACCACCGCAGGATTCTTCGGATCCGAATTCGGTCCCATGAACCTCCCCTATCCAGAACACGCGGTCCAGTCCGTCCAACCTCCCAAAGGCATGCAGCCCGGACGATTCAGCAATCGGTATAAGGCGTATAAGGAACTCATCGATCAAAACCCGAATCGCGAGCTGATGAGTGATTTTCAACAAGCATCTATGATCCGGGCAATGGATAACGCCTACCGACTCCTGAGCGCGGAAGAAAAGAAAGCCTTTGACCTGACGCTCGAACCTAAAGAGTCTTATGACAAATACAATACTGGCCGATTCGGTCAAGGGTGCCTGCTCGCACGCCGGCTCGTCGAGGAAGGCGCTCGCTTCATTGAGGTGACCACGGAATACATCCCCTTCAAACACTGGGACACACACGAAAACGGACACACCACGGTTAAACGATTGAAGGAAGAGGTCGACCGACCCATCGCCCAGCTCATTCTTGACCTCGAAGAAAAAGGCCTACTGGATCGCACCCTAGTCATTGTCGCCAGCGAGTTCAGTCGCGATATGATGATCGAAGGTGTCCCAGGCTCAAAAGCAAAAGATCAGTCGCGCGCAAAAACCGAGAAGCTCGGCGAGATGAAACACTACGGCCTACATCGCCACTTCACGGGCGGCACGAGCGTCGCCATGTTTGGTGGCGGCGTAAAGAAAGGCTACCTTTATGGGAAGACCGCCGATGAGCGCCCCCTACTCGCCGTCGAGAACCCCGTCTCGGTCGAGGACTTGCACGCCACCATTTTCACCGCCATGGGCATTAGCCCCAAGACCGCTTACGACGTCGAAAAACGGCCCTTCTTCGCAACGAAAGATGGGACAGGAAAACCTGTCCTCGATATATTTGCTTAACCCCGCTCAATACAGGAACTCTATGACACATATGACTCGCGTCCTCCTAAGCATCGTCGCTCTCACCGCTCTCGCCCTCCAGTCAAGCTTCGCCGAATCGAAGAGACTACCTTTCCCAGGGAAAACGCTAAAGATCGACGGACACGACGGATTCTTAATTCTTCCCGAGAACCCAAAAGCTCCAACTTCTTGGATCTGGTACGCACCCACCCTTCCGAAACATCCCGACAAGGCAGAGGCATGGATGTTCAAGCAACTGCTCGACAAGGGTATCGCAATCGCGGGAGTCGATGTAGGCGAGTCATACGGCAGCCCCGATGGTCGTGCTATCTACTCAAAACTTTATGAGGAGCTGACAACCAAACACGGCCTCGCAAAAAAGCCATGCCTGCTCACCCGTAGCCGTGGTGGACTGATGCTGTACAACTGGGCCGCAGAAAACACGGACAAGGTCGCTGGCATCGCAGGCCTCTACCCCGTCTGCAATCTCCGAAGCTACCCAGGTCTCAAACGCGCCTGTGGCGCCTTCAACATGACAGCTGAGGAGTTGGAGAAGAACTTAGACCAACACAATCCCATTGCGCGCCTTGCCCCTCTGGCCAAAGCAAAGATCCCTCTCCATCATCTCCACGGCGATAGCGACACAGTCGTCCCGCTCGAAGCAAACTCCGCCATCATGAAAAAGCGATATGACAAGCTAGGCGGAAAAATGACGCTAGAAGTGATCAAGGGCGGCGGACACGACATGAACAGGCACTGGTTCGAAAACCAAGCGATCGTCGACTTCATGATAGGCGCAGTCTCAAAGAACTAGTCGGAGGCCCGACTTAGCTCTTCGCGCGCCACGTCACGCTGCCGCTCAACCTTCGCGTCTTTAGAAATCGTTGTCAGCAAAGCCACGCGCTGCTTCTCTGGAACGCGTCCACATACAGCGCGACGCAAGGCGATCTCTATAAACGACGATTTCAGACGCGCATTGCTCTCGCCTTCTGCCAGCGTCAACAGCCGACTCGCAATGGACGCACCACCCGAGGTAGCCAAGGCCTCTAGCGCGATCTTACGCGCCTCAGCATGCTCACCTGCTACAACATCAAACAACAGAGCCCTTGCCGCCTCCTCATCCATCCTTCCCAAGGCACGCACCAATGACACTCGAGACTGATCGTCCAAAGCCACAGACAGGCTTTTCGCGAGATCCCCAGAACGCCCCTTGTAGGAACGGGAAATCGCACGTTCGTAAGCCGTGCGCTCACGCACAGTCATTTCCTCGCCAAGATTCTCGATCATCGCCTGCACCGCGGAGTCACCGCCAAGACGTGCGACGCAAGCGATCGCCGCCAAACGGATCTCTTCAACGTCATGCGTCACATAGCTCGCGCAATCATCGACCGACACACCTCCGCGTTCTCCGATCACCATCAGTACACTAGCCGTATAACGCGGATCATCCGACTTCCGCAATGCGGACAACCAAAAATCGCTAGACTCTACGGACGCCCCATTCATCCCTACTGCTAAAGCCACCGCCTCAGCTCGCAACATATCACTCTCATGCGTGAGTGCAGCTAAAACATCGTCCACAGCCTCCTCACCCAAGACCTGAACAAGCTGCTTCAAAACCGCAACACGCTGAAATACATTATCCGGCTCTGCCTTCAACAGCGCCCGACACTGCTTCACCCGCGCACGGTCATCCTTCGCTGACGACAGCACCTTCTCTAATCGTCCCTCAGTCATAGCCATCAGGCTTGTGACAACGTGCTTACTACCGTCAGTTTCAATCGCCCTAATCGCGGCTTCCAAGGCATCACGCTTCTCTCCGGTCCGACGACTCCACCGCATGTCTTTCAATCGCGGCAACATCTTTTTGGCTGTGCTTCCGTATGCCTGCAGCACCTCAAAGTGATGGGGCTCCCTCCAGAACGCCCCCCATACGCGTGCCTCCAAAGCATCCATAATGATTTCGGGGCCATCGCTAAGTTGATGAGCCGCCATCACCCACATCCCCCGGCCTTTTGCTGCTCCAGCGAACATCCCCATGTCTGGCGCTCGGTATTTCGTGGCCAAATAAATATCGGTGGCCATAGCCGCCACGTCATCTCTATCGAAATGTTTCAAAAGCGTCATTCCACAATCCCGAACCCGCGCCGATCGCGCCTGCATCATTCGTCGCATGGCCGGATACAAGACCGCTCTATCCACACCATCGAGAGGATTCATCCCTTCCGGCATCGACGGCACCATCCCCACATAATACAGCGGCGCCGTTCGCGCCGGTGGCCCACCCAAGGTATAGGACAAGGCCTGCAAAACGGGTGCGAGTGTGCTCTCATCCTCACATGCAATGATCTCCTCTAGAAATGCAGGAACAGAGCGGTAGGCCGCAGGGCCGATCCGCATCAATGCATGCGCTGCTGCCACCTGCACGGGAGCGTAGTCGTCTCCCAATGCGTTGATCAAGTCGTCGACAGCGGATGCTGCGCGTTCTCGTTGATATCCCAACGCCGAACAGGCCCCTGCCCGTAAATCACCACGCTTACTCCTCAAGGTCTCCCGAAGCAGAGGGATCACACTATCCCTTCGGCCAAGCTCTTCCGCAATCCACTCACGCGCCCCGACCGACCAACAATCCAAGGCTGCTATCAACTCTTCCGATTCACGCTCTGAGTAATCCGCCCAGTGCCAGCGCCCCGCATCAATCGCCTGGTCAACCTGCTTATCACTCAACCACATCTTTGTCTTAGAGTTTCTCCCAGTGATAACCAGCTTGCGCAGAGGCACAGCGTTGGCCATCACACGTGCGGCATCCAAACTCAGTGTCGGACCCCCGTAATATCCAGCCAACTGCTGATAGCGCATCGTTCCATCCCAGCCACGCAAAAGCGCATTATACCAGCGCATTTCTTTATGAAAGGCCTGCACGGCTTTGGGTCCGCCGCAATTCACGCCCAACACGCCCCAGAACTGATTGAAACTATTTCCCGCGTGACCGTATTCGCGCTCATCATACGAGGACGTCAATAGCTTTGAATAGTAGTGCGACGTGTCGCGATCTCCTGCTGCGGAAAACACCAAATTCGCAATGGCGTTCTTTCCGTTTGAGGAGAACCCATTATGCCCGTTGTTGTATTTATCTAAATTAGGACGGTGATACCCGTAACCAATCGTTCCGTGCCCAACAAAGTTCGCAAAAAACGGCAAAGCTCGATCCAAAGCCGCATCGATCTCCGGATGCTCAATGCCACATTCCTCTGCTAGCACGAGAGCAAGCAGACACGGAAGTCCCGCAAGGTTGAGAGCTCCATACCCCTTCAAGCTCCCATGCAGTCGTCCCTCATTAATGCTCGTATACGCAAAACTATGCCCCCACAGACCTCCACCGCTCTGACCCATAGCGGCCTTCACCACATGCTCCGTCAATGCTGGCAAAACTGACTCGTCTTTGGTCAACAAATAGTACTCAGCCAGAATCAATCCATTCATTCCAGTCGACCACACCTGCATGCCACCACGCTCAACACTGATCTTGAAATCGGGTTTCGCCCAGCGAACCTCGCGCAAAGCATCCGCAACAATCTTGAGATGCTCCGGCCTCCCCGCAGCCATCAACACCAATAAGTTTTCCTGCAAGCGACCATACTTCTTCTCTCGACACTGAGCGACAAGCCGTGCGAGCGACTCATCCAATAAATCGCGCGAACGCACACAGTCATAGGGGGCAGAATTCCTAAATGGTAGACGCCGACGGAGCTTAAGCGTCACTTCTTCTTCAACGCCCTGCCGCGTCGATGCAGGCTTCACAGGCCGCCAACGCGTGAGCGTCATTTCCCCCACAGCCTCGGCAACATCAATCGCCTCCCCCATCAGTCGTCGAGCATCCGCGTCGAAGAGCTCGCCGCCCACACCCAAAATCACATCACCAACCTGAACCACGCCATCCGCAGGCGAGCCCTTCTCAATTTTTGTCACCAAAATCTGTCGTGCATGATGCGTCATCTGGTTGGTCGTGTATAGCCACCCATGAATGCCAGTTGGGCCCAGCGGATAAACACTCGACCGATGAAAATCGATCTCTTTGGTTAGATCAACATTCGGACCGCTCGGCCGATCATATGCCGCAACAGCGTTTGTAGTGAAAAACAGAACACAGACAACTAGTAGCTTACTCATCAACAGGTTTCTCCCATGGCAGTTCTTTCCACCAGATCGCGCCGCCTTCATTTTCTTGGCGCGAACCAGGTGTCGAACGACCGTCTGCAATCATTCGTTTTAATGTTTTAGTCAATTCCATCACAACTTCAGGATGCTTCGACTGTACGTTTCTAGACTCCTTCGGATCCGCATCCAAATCGTAGAGCTGGATCGGCGGCGAACCTGCCGCACTCGCGGACTTCTCGTTCGGCTGGGACCACCCTCCTGACCCGCGTGAAAACTGCAATTTCCATTTGCCTCTCCGTATGGCGAAGAAGCCTCCGCCCGAGTGCATGACGACGGCTTTGTGCAAGGGCGACTCCAATGACGTGTTTTTCAGCACTGGTAATAAACTGACACTATCTTCAGCAGCATTAACCGGAACCTTTGCACCGGCGGCATCGCCACAAGTCCGCATGATATCAACCAACGAAATGGTCTGATCCGCCTGACTCCCCGCCTTAACCACTCCCGGCCAACGAACAATGAACGGAACACGATGTCCACCCTCCCACGCATCGGCTTTCATCCCACGCCAATGAACCTGCAGGTCCGCCCCTTGTTTTCGCAGGCCGTCGAAGTCACACTTTGGCGACGTTCCATTATCAGCCGTAAAAATCACAAGCGTATCATCCGCCAACCCCGTCGACCGCAATGCGTCCATCACCTGCCCCACTGCCCAATCGGTCTCCATCAACAGATCCGCATACGGACTAATACCGCTTTTGCCTTGGAACGCCGCAGATGGAGCGATGGGTGTATGCGGCGTTGTCAGCGCAAAGAAAAGAAAGAAGGGGTTGTCCTTAACAGACCGCGCATGGATATACTCCACGCACTTTTTGGT
>CAXMRT010000194.1:0-4971 GCA_964196025.1 uncultured Gemmatimonadales bacterium
TGTTGGATGGGACCTGTGCCCGGGTGGATGACACCTCCTTTCCTGCGGAAGTTGCGGTGAGCTCCTTGACCTTAGATGGCGACAGTTGGATGCAGTTTTTTGTGAGAGATATCTCTGCTCGTAAGAATGCACAGAACGCACTAGAGGGTGCGTATGCGCGGCTCGAAAGTCATGATCGAGCCCGTTCTCAATTTATTTCTAACGTGTCGCATGAACTTAGGACTCCTCTGACGTCCATGATTTATGCCATCGCCAACATACTCAAGGGCATAGCGGGGCCGCTGCCTGATAAACTTGAACGCTATATGTTGCGCCTGAATTCCGACACCCAGCGGTTATTGGGGACGGTGAATGATATTCTGGATTTGCGCCGGTTGGAAGATAATCGACTGGTGTTGTATCCGGCCACGACCTCCTTCTCTGCATTGGTGGAGTCGAGTACGGAGTCGCTACGGCTTCACGCTGAGTCGAAAGGGATGACCTTGTCGGTCGACACAGGGGGTGATCTGCATTTCGTGGAGTGCGACATGCAGAAGGTTGAGCGGGTGATCCAAAACTTATTGAACAATGCCATTAACTACTCTGGCGGTAGAGGGTCAATCGAGGTTGTGGTGTCTTTGTCCGATGACGGGAAGCATGCCATCTGCGATGTCATCGATGACGGTATTGGCATTTCCCCAGAGGACCTTGATCGGGTGATGGATCGTTATTTCCGTGTTGGCGAACAGATTGCGGGTACTGGGCTGGGCTTAGCTATTTCGAAAGAGATCGTCGAGTTGCATGACGGAACGCTCGAGCTTTCGAGTCCGCCCCCGGGCCGGGAGAAGGGGACGCGCGCGCGCCTGATGCTGGCCTTGGTCCCGGCTCCTACCGTGTTGTTGATTGATGATGATGCAGAGATTCTGAATGTTCTCCGGTTGCAGATTGAGGCGCGTGGTTACAAGACGCTCTCGGCGGAGGATGGATTGATGGGGCTCCAGCTTATGCGGGACCATACGGTCGATCTGGTGATTTTGGACTTGGTAATGCCCGAGCTAGAAGGCACCGAAGTCATCATGAATATGAAAGGCGACGATGTGTTGCGATCTTTGCCCATAGTGGTGTTGACAGGTGGGCATGTGGATAAGAGTAAGTTTGAAGTTATGAAGGGGTTTTCCATCCCCACGTTGGCTAAGCCGTGGTCAGAGGATGACTTAATAGGGATTGTTTCAGATGCATTTGCAGGTAAGGCCGCATTTCGTGCTTGAGTGTGAGCCGCTGGAAGGTTAATAGAGAGAGCTCACAAAGATCGGGGTAACACCATGGACAAGAAACGTATATTACTTATTGACGACGACCCGAGCCTGCTTGAAACGTTGAGTGACTTCCTGTCGCTTGAGGGTTATGAGCTGCTAACCGCTGACTGTGGTGAGGCAGGGCTTCATGTGCTGGAGACTGAAAACCCTGATTTGATCATTCTAGACATGAGTATGCCAGGGATGGGCGGTATTGGTTTTCTTAATGAAATCAGTGATCCCGAAGGTCAGACTAGTCATCCGGTTCTTGTTTTGACGGCCCGCGCGAATATGGCGGAGTTCTTTTCTGGGATGTCAGTCGACGGATTTATTGCAAAACCCTGTGATCCCAACGATCTGCTCAGTGAAGTGGGGCGGATTATTTTCCTTCGAAGCGTGCCTCATTCGGTGGAGGGGTCTGACGGCTCTGTGCTGAAGGTATTGATCGCTGAAGATGACGGGTCGCAAAACGCGGCTCTTTGCCGTGCGTTTACGCAGGCAGGTTTTTCTGTCGATAGTGTACACAAAGGACCGGAGGTGTTGGAGCGAGCTGTATTGAGTCACCCTGACATTGTGGTCGTCAAACATGTGCTTTCGGGCATGGACGGCGAAATGGTCGCGTCGATCTTGAAAGACATGCAGCATGTGTCGACCGTGCCTGTGGTCCTCTACGATACGGGCGGTGAAAGTCCTGGTCGGCAACTCAGTGATACTATTAAGGCGGTCGTAGCTACGAATCAGCCGGAGAATGTAGTGGCTGCTGTGAAGGATGTGCTGGGTGTCTAGCGTGTTGACTGGAGTCCCGTATGCGTTGTCCTAAGTGTGCTCATTTAGAGGATAAGGTGATTGATAGTCGCGCGGCACGTGGCGGCGCGGTCATACGACGTCGCCGGATGTGCTTGCAGTGCGAGCACCGATTTACGACCTACGAAGAGATCATTCGAGCGACCTTGCGGATCGTCAAGCGCGATGGCCGGCATGAGGATTTGGAGCGTCGTAAGCTCACCGCTGGCCTTGAGCGCGCGTGTCAAAAGCGGCCGGTGAGTTCCCAGCAGATCGAGGAAGTGGTGGATTCGATCTTCGATGAGTTAGAAAACGAGTTTGAACGTGAGGTGCCTAGTCGGGTGGTTGGCCAGAAAGTGATGGCCCGGCTTGAGAAAATTGATGAGGTTGCATTTGTTCGCTTCGCCTCCGTGTATCGCCGGTTTAAGGACGTCAACCAGTTCTTGAATGCGATCGAAGGCTTGATTGGGGAAGCATGATTTGGACAGGTGACGAGGCCATAGACGCCTCTGACGTGAGCGAGAATCCTTTAGGGCGGTCAATCAGTGCGGTCTGCGAATCAGCAGCTCTCGATCCAGTGCACGCTGAAGAGGTGTCACTCGGAATTACGGCGTTCCTCCGTGAACAGGCGGTAGAGGGAGAGAATCACTCGGTCGATTTTGCACGTCTCACTGCGCATGTATTGCATCACATCGGAGAAGAAGAGGCGAGTCGCTGTGTGTTGGTTGTGAATGCGGGTGTCACGCGAGTCGACAGCTGGATGGTTGCTGGCGATGTTCCCGTAATCGTGCTCGATATTTTCGAATTGGTATCTGGGAAGGGCGCCTGTTTAGAGGCGGGCTTGTTTAATAGCCTGAACGCCGTGTTGATGGCCCTGCAGCGTGTGGGGCAGCAGTATTCAGAGGGTTTCCGCGTGGGGCTTCGCGGTGTGCAGCAGTCCGCCTCGCTAATTTTGGGTGATGCGGCACCAGCGTGTGCCGTTCAATCGCTGAGTAAGGAAGTTGTTGAGCATTGTCGGGCGCGCCTGACAGGTGATGCAGGCGACACAGAAGCGCCTGTCGTATTCAGTTTAGATATGGAGTAGGAAGACTATGTTAGACGAGCAAGTGATTCGAGATGAGTTAACCAACGTGTTGGATGTTTCTGATATCCAGAACATGGGTGAGCGGGTTGTTGGGAAAGTGCGAGATAGCTACTTGCTTGGTGATAAACGTGTGATTGTTGTGTCTGATCGAATATCGGCATTCGATGTGGGTATTGGTACGATTCCGTTTAAGGGCCAAGTGCTGAATCAGATGGCCGAATTTTGGTTCGACAAGACTTCTGACATCGCGCCGAACCATGTGTTGTCGGTTCCGGATCCGAGTGTGATGGTGGTTGCTGAATGTGAGCAACTCCCGCTGGAATTTGTTGTGCGTGGCTATATCACGGGTGTGACAAAGACGTCCGCTTGGTATAATTATTCGAATGGTGTGCGTGATTTCTGTGGGAACCAACTGCCTGAGGGGTTGGTGAAGGATCAGAAGTTTGATTGCCCCATCTTGACGCCCACGACGAAACATGAGGAGCACGATCGTTCAATTTCGCGCGCCGAGGCAATCTCGGATGGACTGATTGATGCAGAGACGTTTGATGCGGCTGCGGACATATGCATGAAGCTCTTTAATCGTGGTGTTGAGCTAGCGGCTAAGCAGGGTCTCATACTGGTTGATACCAAGTATGAATTGGGCATGCTTGACGGTAAAATCACTGTGACTGATGAGGTGCATACGCCGGATTCGTCACGCTACTGGTATGCGAGTAGTTATGACGAGTTGTTTGCGGCGGGTAAAGAACAGCGCAAGATCGATAAAGAATATGTGCGTGAATGGTTGGCGGACCAAGGGTTTCTGGGCGACGGTGAGCCACCCGCGCTTCCTGACGAGGTTCGCATTGAGGCTGCCCGTCGATATATAGAAGCTTTCGAAACGGTGTCTGGTCAGACTTTTGTTCCGGGTGCCGGCGATATTAAAAAGCGTGTTTCGACGGCTCTCGATTCTGCGGGTTTCATTCAGAGCTAATAGGGGCGGACCGACGATGTCGAAAGATGAAAAAGTGTTGGTAGTGCGCCGGAGTTTGTTTGAAGAGTGTGGCGCCTTCGAAGGGCTCTGCTTTGAGCCGCAGCGTTATATTGACGTCTTGTTGAATCCCGACAACTACTTTTTTGAGCCTCGCTCTACCGCTGAGGAAGATGAATCTCTCAAACAAATCATCCCCTATTACCTGCTTCGTCATGAGGGTCGCATCTGGGTGTATGTGCGTGGGAAAAAAGGTGGCGAGGGCCGTTTGATCTCCAAGGCATCGATGGGGATCGGTGGGCACATTAATGACGAAGATTTGGAGGGTGGCCGCGACTTGTATCGTCAGGGTGCTGAGCGTGAGCTGAAAGAGGAAGTAAGCCTGCCAGAAGGGTGCACAGACCGCATTGTCGCATTGCTTAACGACGACTCTAACTCCGTGGGACGGGTGCATCTTGGAGTGGTTCACTTGTTGGATGTTCCGACTGATGCGGTAAGTTCGAACGAGTCCGAGATTCAAGAAACTGGGTTTAAGACGCTTGAAGAACTCCACGAGATGCGTGAGATGATGGAAACGTGGTCTCAGGTTTGTTTGGATGGAATGGACCGGCTACTAGCTGCGGACTAGCCCGAAGCTAGCATCAAAGTCCTGTTTATGCCGCCACGCTTTAACCACGCCGAGGCGTGGTACACGTGGGTGCGCGCCGTTTACTCCTACGCCTAAGCTTCAGCGCATAGGCTGGGATGACCGCACCACACAAGCGCCGATGGTTGGTATGGGGTGTTTCTGTGGTTGTGTTGTAGTAGCGGCTCACCCGAAGGGAAGACTACCTTACTTTGGATGCGTGATTTGGTTG
>CAXMRT010000195.1:0-16392 GCA_964196025.1 uncultured Gemmatimonadales bacterium
TTGAGCGCGTCCTTCCGCTAGTCGTTTGGCGAAGGTGTTTTCGGAGCACTCCCAGTCGGTACGTCTTGAGAAGTTCATCTGACCCTTTGCTTGTTGTCGCGGCTGACGGTGAGGCGTGAGCTGCTGATGATAATAGGGGATGGGGGAGGGACTCGAAAGGAAAATGGGCCGGGTGTCGACCTATGGGGAGCATTTGTTGAGGGGTGATAGTGGGTGACAAACCGGAGCGCCTCTCGTATATTTTCTTCGCGTATTGGGTGGATAGTGGAGGTGTTGAATGACGGTAAAGTCTCAGGTGTGGCGCGTGCCCGTGTTTCCTTTGGCTGACTTCGTTTTGTTTCCGCGGGTTCAGGCTCCCTTGCATATTTTCGAAGATCGTTACAGTCGGATGCTAGAAGATGTGTTGGATGAAGAGGGGCGCTTTTGTATGGCGACCGTGGATGACGCGACGCCGATCGCTTCTGAGGCCATGCCTGACTTTCACCGAGTGGGGTGCCTGTGTGAGGTATCTGACTATTCGCGTTTGGATGATGGTCGTTACAATATCTTAGTGACTGGGGTGTCGCGAGTTGAGATGAGCGAGGTGATCAGTGACCACCCGTATCGCCAGGTGGATGCGCGTGCGATTTGTGTGGCAGGGTTGCAGGACGTCTCGAGTGAGGATAAGCATGTTTTGCGAATTCACTCTGAGCAGCTGGTGCGGAATGACTTAGAGCCCTTTGCGGTGAGTCGAGATTATCTACGCGGGTTGGACCTAGAATCGTTGCTTGATACCATGGCGTTTTACGCGAACTTACCTGTTGAAGAGCGTCAGCATCTGCTTGAGACGACGGCGATGGATGTGTTGGCAGCGGAATTAGTTCGTGTCTACGACGAGTAGTCGCGGGGTGGTGCTCAGGGTTTAGCCGATTCTTCAATGTCGACGATGTTTGTCTCTCCGAGATATTGAGTGGTGACGAAGTGGCGCAGGCGAGAGGTGCTTTCCAATGTGTCGGCGATGGTGGTGGTCAAGGCGATAATGAGAGTCAGGCTATCCTTGAGCGCGTTCTCGTCGAGTTCTCCATCCTCTTGTTGATGAAGGATGAGGTGAGCTTCGACCGCGATAACGGTGAGCGGTTGGTTGATGATATGTTGCAGCGCTCCGCTGAGTGCCTGGACGGCTTCGAGCTTGTTTTTTTCCGCGTCCTTGTTGGCTTGCTCAAGTTGGTCGGTTTGGTCGTCCAGAATGACGACCGTGATTTGATCGTTGGTTTTGGAGCGAATGATTGTAAAACTGAGGCGTCGTTCGCCGCGGTCTGCGATTTCGGCGGTGACATTGATGGTCTGTTTTGTGTTGTCTTCGGGAGTTGAAAGCGCGTGTGCCGCTGGAGAGTCGTCGTCGAAGAGGTCGCTGAGGGATCGGCCGAGGATGTCGGAGAAGTTGTTTCGCCCGAGCAGGTTCAGTGCCTGTTCGTTGCCGCGCATGACCTGATGAAATGAGTCGAGAAGCAGCATGCCCTGAGGATTGAGGTCGACCATCTTTTCGAGTTGCTGTTTGGCATTCTCGATGATGGTTGCCAGTGTGGATTGAGAGTGTTTAACGTCGGCCATCTTTGGTTTCCTTGTTCAGTTATCCAGGCATCATAGAGAAAAATCGATGCTAAGGTCAAGGCGTCCATTCGAGAGTTGACAGTCGAGAGCGCTGCGGCATTATGAACGCACTATGGCCGGAGAATATGTTTTCAACTTGAATCGGGTGACCAAACAACACAACAAAACGACTGTGTTGGATGAGGTTACCTTGGCGTTTTACCATGGCTCCAAGATCGGGATGATTGGAGGCAATGGTGCGGGCAAGACCACATTGATGCGGGTTTTGGCGGGCGAAGAGACGGATATTATGGGTGAGTTGATCGTCGCCAAAAATACGAAGGTTGGGTATTTGCCGCAGGAACCTCATCTGGACCCGAGCAAGGATGTGTCAGGAAATGTCGCTGAAGGGGTTGCTGAGTGTCAGGCCATTTTGGATCGCTACGATGAAATTTGTGATTTGTTGGGTGGAGACATGTCGGATGCGGATGCGGAAAAGCTCAACGACGAGTTGGGGCTGATTCAGGACAAGATCGATGATCAGAACTTATGGGAGTTGGAGTATAACGTAGAGATGGCGATGGAGGCCTTGCGTTTGCCGCCGGGCGATGCGGATGTGTCGAAACTGTCAGGAGGCGAGTGCCGTCGCGTCGCTTTGTGCCGGCTATTGATTTCGAATCCAGACGTGCTTTTGCTCGATGAACCGACAAATCATTTGGATTCTGAGTCCGTGGCGTGGCTTGAGGAGTACCTGATGAGTTACAAGGGGACGTTGGTTGTGATTACGCATGACCGCTACTTCTTGAACAATGTCACGAAGTGGATCCTTGAGATGGAGGCGGGTCGCGCGAATCCGTATAAAGGGAATTATGAGGCTTGGTTGGTGCAAAAGCAGGAGGCCATTGAGAAGCAGGCCAAGGGCGACAAGACTCGTGCGAAAATGATTGATCGCGAGTTAGACTGGATACGAATGAACCCGGCCGGTCGACGAGCAAAAAACAAGGCGCGGATTAGTCGTTACGAAGAGATGGTGGCCAAGCAGATCGATACGCGAGTAGAAAATCTGGAAATCCAGATCCCTTCGGGTGACAGACTTGGAACGCAGGTGGTGGATGCGACTCATCTGACAAAGGCCTTTGGTGACCGCGTTATCATGGACGACGTTACGTTTAGTTTACCGCCTGGTGGGATCGTGGGGATCATCGGGGGTAACGGTGCGGGTAAAACGACCTTGTTCAAGATGATTACGGGTGAGGAGTTGCCGACGGGAGGCGAGTTGCTGGTGGGGCCGACTGTGGACGTGTCCTATGTGGATCAGTCTCGTGATTCGTTGGTGGCAGAGCACTCGGTTTGGGAAGAGATTTCTGGCGGAAAAGAATTTTTGGATCTAGGCGGCCATCTGATGAACAGTCGAGGTTACTGCGCGCGGTTTAACTTTCGCGGGCCGGATCAGCAGAAGCTTGTGGGGCAGCTATCGGGTGGCGAGCGCAATCGCGTGCATTTGGCGAAGTTGTTGCGTCGCGGTGGCAACCTGCTACTTTTGGATGAGCCGACCAATGACTTGGACATCCAGACCTTGCGTGCGTTGGAAGACGCGCTTCAAAATTTCGGTGGATGTGCGGTGGTCATTAGTCATGATCGCTGGTTCTTGGATCGTGTAGCGACTCATATTTTAGCCTTCGAGGGTGATAGTATGGCTGTGTGGTGCGAAGGCAATTATGAAACGTATCAAGAAGAGCGTCGACGGCGTCTGGGTGACGCCGCCGACCGACCGAGTCGACTCCGCTTCAAGCCGCTCGTGAAGTAACGAGTTACGTGATCGCGGCTAGCGCTGCGTCGTAGTTGGGTTCTTCTGTGATTTCTGTGACTTGTTCCGTATGTAGAACCGTGTTGTTTTCGTCGAGAACAATGATGGCGCGCGAACAGAGTCCGGCGAGAGGTCCATCGGAGAAGGTCAATCCGTAATCGTTCGAAAACGTGCTTCGGAACGACGAGAGCGTTTGAACATTGTCGATTCCTTCAGCGCCGCAGAATCGTGATTGGGCGAATGGAAGATCTGCTGAAATATTCAGAACCACGGTGTCCCCGAGGCTGGCTGCTTTTTCGTTGAAGGTGCGTATAGACGTTGCACATGTTCCGGTGTCGACGCTGGGAAAGATGCTGAGGATCTTCTTTTTCCCGCTGAATGTTGCCAAGGTCGCGTCAGACAGGTCGTTTGCGACGAGGGTAAAGTCTGTTGCAGCCGCGCCGACTTCTGGGAGTGAGCCGCTGCTGTTGATGGGGTTTCCTTTGAGGGTGAGTTGAGCCATGTTTCTTACTCCGTTTTGTTGTCTACGTGTGATGGCCCGGACGGATGTCTGTCCGAGTTTCATCGTTTCATTTGTTTATCTTTAATAAAGAGTGTTTTATGGGCGGTTCCTGTTGGGGCGTGGAAGAGTGCGTCTTCAGCTGGTCCTCCTTGACTAGGAGCCGTAGCATAGGTCTGTCGGGTTGCGGGTGTCGAGACCTATAGTGGGTGGGGATGCAAGTGTCGATTTGGCGTCATCGATCGGTTCGCGCCAAACCCTGTGTGAATGAGGTGGTTATAAGGGCTGGTCCTCTGTGGCAAAAATCTCTTCCATGTTGAGAGGTCAGAGTATACTCTTGGGGCTTGTTTTTTGGACAATTTGACGTGTTGTCGTGCGGAATGTTCTGCGGGGCAATCAGGTTGAGCGCTGCGGTCAGGGAGTGGGGTGCAGCGGTTTCTGGTGCGATATTCGCGACCATGGACGCCATCGCTTAGTGGGATGGCAGGGTTGAAGCGGGTAGTTTGCTATGAAAAGGGGAGATGTCATGAACGTTTGGAAAAAATGTTTTTTTGTTACGACTGCTGCTTTGTCTTTGATCGGATTGACGGGCTGTACCACTACATCGTCTACTAGTGGACCTGCGAGTTACGCGGACTACCGGATCCTGAGCGATTGGCACAAGATCGTGGATGATGACCCCATGGGGGTTGAAGACGCGAAGGCCTTGACGCTTGTCAGTAGGAACGAGAATAGTACGGGTTATTTGGTTCGGATTCGCACTCAGGAAGATCTTCATACACACCCTAGTAGTGATTTGACCGTTTTCATTCTCGAAGGAAAAGGCATTCTTCGTTATGGCCGGCGTCATATTCAGATGGCGAAAGGCGATGTCGTGTTTATCCCTCGCGGAGTTGAGCATGCAGCGATCAATGTGGGTGAGGGTTTGTTGGTGGGGTATGCGGTTTTCACGCCAGGGTTTATTGCGCCTGCTCCTGCAGCAGTTGTTGCTCCGGAACCGATTGTGTTACCGGAAGCCGCGCCAGCGCCAGAGGCCGAGCCTGCGCCAGAACCAGAACCTGCTCGTCAGAAGACTGTGCTGCCTAAGTCGGAGCCTGCACCTGCACCGGTTGTTGAGCCAGAGCCTGCGCCTGCACCGGAGCCAGAGCCGGTTGTTGAGCCGGAACCTGCGCCCGTACCAGAGCCGCAGCCCGTTGTTGAGCCCGCACCTGCACCTGCACCTGCACCTGCACCTGCGCCGGTTGTTGAGCTTGCACCTGCGCCGGTTGTTGAGCTTGCGCCCGCGCCGGAGCCAGAGCCGGTTGTTGAGTCTGCTCCTGCGGCGAATTTGGATGACCTGTTGGGGGTCGAACCCGCGGCTGCGCCTGTTGCTGCACCTGTGCCGGCAGTTTTGCCGGAGCCTGCTCCTGCGGCGAGTTTGGATGATTTGTTAGGCGCGGAACCTGTGAGTGCGCCTGATGATGCACCGTCCGCCCCGGATGCCTTGGGTGACTTGTTGGCGGATGAGCCTATCGCGCCCGCGCCAGCTCCGGCTGTTGCAGACGAAACGTTAGATGATTTGTTGAATTTCTAATCGACCTGTTGTTGATTGGCCATGTGTAGTGGACTGAGTGCAGGCTTAAATGTGTCGTGCGTGGGTCTGCGTTATTGAGGAGATGGTAAGATGACTTTGAGTGATGATCAACGTAAGCAGTTGGAAGCGATGTGGGATGTATACGGCAACGAGGGTGAGAAATATACAATCGGGAATCACAAGCTAATCCAGCGGTTGTTGTTTGATGCCGACGCGACGTTCGACGCAGCGCTTGCTCAGTATGCGGACGTTTTTGGTGGAGGGTCTGGAGGGGGTCCTGCAAAGGATCTCACCGAGGAGTGTCTGTCCGAGTTGAAAACAGTTCTGGGCGTTTAACTTCGGGCGCGCGAGTTAGAAGAACAGCTTGTCTTCTGCTTCGCAGGCGCCCAGTAGCTCGCGCATCAACATCTGACGTTTGATGTCGTCGATCATCTCGTAAGAGTTAACGAGGTTTTTCAGGGCGCGTTGAATAACGGTGTCCGCGTCTGCTGCGAGTGACTGCAACACGTGGGGGGGTGCGTATTCGGTAATGTGCTTTTCTTCGATTACCTGGCCATCGTTAAAGCAGTCGACCAGAACCGTTGTTTCGCCAACCTTTGCCTGGGTGATGAAGTGTCCGGGTAGATTGATTCCCTGAATATCCATGCCTAGTCGTGCTCCGACTAAGATGAATATACTGCAAAGGCTGATGGGTAACCCTCGTTTTTCGATGATTGTATGCGCCAAGCTGCCGTTGAGAGGGCTGTAATAGTCCTCGCGCTCACCGTGTAAGCCCTTGGTGCGGAACAAGAAATGAGATAACTGACGGGGGTCGTCGGAGCCCACAGTCTGTGTGTATTCATCGGCGAGGTCATCGAGGAGCATAGGGACAGAGACGTCGTACCGGTGTCCGCTGACGAAGTTCGTCAGCATCGACAAGGCGGCCTCCAATCTCTGGAGGTCGTCACGGATCAATCCCCAACGCGACCATAGGGCTCTTAATGAATCAGTCCGTGCATCCAGCAGTAACGACTGGATCCGTTCATAGCGCTCGTCATTTGGCGGCTCTTCGAGTTCGAGGAGTGCATCGTCGAGTCTCGCTCCATAAGCGAGTAACTCGTCGACCACCTCGCGACGAACAACGGGTGACTCATCGTCTAACAATTCCAGCACAAATGGTAGCTGGGTGCGATCCGACTTAATGTTGAATGGGTACTCCTGCATCAGCTCTCTTCAATTATTAGTGACTTTCAGATTGAGTTTCAAGGATAAAAGCGACAAAGTGTGGCTCTAACAGAGGAGATCATTATGCGAGTGGTGCCATGGATAGTAGCGTGTTTGGTGTGTGGATTATTGGTGGGATGTGGGGATAAGACTCGGAGCGGAAGCGATGGGGAATCGGTCACGAGCGTCGTCGAGAATCTTGATCCTTATACGGTGTTGATGGACGAATTGAATGCACTCACCGCGACGGGAGACACCAATGCGGTGTTGGCCTTTTATGATCGAGTTCTTGGGGACGAGGCTAGTGTCGACTTTCACGGTGTTGTGTTTCGGCAGTATCTGTACACCTTGCTAGAGGGCGAGGGCATTGACCGAGTCAAGTCGGAGGTTCTTGCGATCGTTGTTCCGGAGAAGGAGGCTCTTTTGCAGTCCGCCGCTGGGGTCGTCAGCGAGTACTACGCAGGGCTACAAGACTGGGGTGCGATTATTGAGTGGGCCGACCAGGTCTTGGCTCTTGAGACAGCGACAGTGATGCATGACGATGCGTGGAGAAACAAAGTGTATGCGCTGTATTCCGCGGGACGTTATCAAGAGTGTCCGCCGCTGATCGCAACGGTCGCAGAAACGTTGCCTCCTGAGACGTTTCGATCTGTCGCGGCACAGATGGTTTCTGTTGGCATGCGTGACCAAAAAAATCTACCTGTGCTTCGTGAATTGCTAGGTGCTATCGAGCTTCATGTTGTGACCGTGCCATCCCTCGGAGCGTTGATCTTGAGGTCCGAAGGGCAGTTACTCGAAATGGAAGGGCGCTTGGAGGCCTTGAAGGCATTTATATTGGCGAACATCGCGGAGATCCCGGATCGCGACTTGCGTCGTTTGGTGACGGGCGTGTCGAAGTTGGCTACTACGGCGGAGCGTGCTGAGGTGTTTGATCAGTTGGTCGAAGAGCTGTCCCCCAAGCTTATCTCGCGAGAGCGTGCCCACGTGTCGCTCATGGCGGTTTGGGTCAGGCGCACGCTCGACTCTAATCAGCTCCAGCTCTACGTGAAACGGATAAAAATGATGCCGGCCAAGGGTCTTCCTCCGGCGGATACTATTAGGCTTTTTGAGCGGGGCTTTTACAGGGTGATGCCGAGCAGCGATAAGCCGATGAAAGCTGATATGATGACTTTTGGTGCAGAGCTGCTGGCTATGGGGCTGGAGGAGAAAACGCGTGGGCGCATGATTCGCCTGTTGTTGGATGGGTCTTTCTATACCTCGGACTTCCGGTACAGCCTCAAATTGTTGGAGATGGGTGTGGCGGATGAGGATGAGGAGTGGCACGAGATTCATATTAATAAAGTGACGGCTCATTTGGATCTTCAAGAAGATCGTCGCGCGGAAGCCATCGCGGGATTTCGGCGCCACATGGATTCGGTTGAGAAGTGGGACGACGGTCGTTTGGCTAACCCTGAAACGGGAACCATGATGTCGGCAGAGAGTGTGTTGGCTTATAACGAAAAACGCATTGGTGACATTTACACATCTATGGGTCAGCCGGCGGATGCAACGAAGGCTTATGCGTCGGCGGTCGACTATTATAAAACGGCGATCACCTTGGCGGTAAAAAGTCCGGAAGAAATCGAGCGACTCCAGGCCGAGTTGGCGCTAGTGCCGCAGCCTGCGCAGTGAGGTGAGGGGGCGCGTGTTATCGCAAATCCGGCAATCCGGATTCCCGACGGCCGCCCCTTTTCTTTTTTTTGTTCTGACTCTCCCGTTGCTGGGGCAAGGGGAGCGGATTCTCGGCACGAATGAGCTCCGGCATCTCGATCTCGCGTTAAGTGAGATGAATATCGCGCGCGCTGATCTGGGATTCGACAAAGATCACGCTGAGCCGCGCTTGGTGTTGCCGCGCGTGCGAGCCCTGTTAGAAGCCCCTCTTTTGCTGCCACCCTATGGTGATCGCGTGATGGCGTTCGTGCAGCGAGATGCGATCCCCGCTTTAATGCGCGATGCCTTGGAGTTGAAGGACGTCTCCTTGGTCGTCAATAAGAAGGTGACGAGCGGTTTGGCGCGCGAGGGTTTTGATCCTAAGTTGAATGAGTCGGTGAGCCGGCTTCTCTCTCAACTAGCCTCGGTGAATACGTCGATCGAAACTGCTTTTTCAACATTGACTCGGACAGAGCGTGAGTACGTGGCGGCTGCGGCAATCAGCGGTATCTGGGATGAGGACTTGACTGAGGGGTTTCGCGCAGCGATGAGTGCGGCGGGTATCGGAGCGAGCACCTTAAAGCGCTTGGATAAGGAGAAAAATGCAGTCGACCCTGAACCTGCTGCGGATGGTGGGTTGGATTTGGTGGAGAAGGTGGATCTTGCCTTGTTGGTGTCTGCAGGCCTGCGAGCGGAGGAGATTGTTTCCGACTTTGTGACGTCGTTAGCGGCGGTTGAGGAGTGGCCGACGGCTGTGTTGATCATTGAGACGGGCTTGGGCTTGGTGGTGATTGGGACTGAGGGGAACGACCGTTATCACGATGCAGCTTTACTTGTCGTGGATCCTGCGGGTGACGATGATTATGAGCAGGATGTAGGGGCTGCGAATGGTTTGCAGGGGCGGATGATATCGGTTGTGGTCGATTTGGCGGGCAGCGACCGGTATCGATCGGACTCGCTTTTAGGCGCGGGTGCGGCGTTGCAGGGGGTGAGCGTTGTGGTTGATTGTGCGGGAGATGATGACTATCGCGCGGCGTGGTGCGGACAGGGAGCGGCCCTGCAAGGAGTGGCGGTGTTGCGTGATTTGGCGGGTAACGATACATATCAGGCGCATGCGCTTGCGCAGGGGGCCGCGATTGTCGGTGCGGCTTGGCTGGAGGATGTTGCGGGTTCTGATCGCTATGATGTCGGGTTCTATGGTCAGGGGTGTTCAGGGGTTTGGGGTGCGGGGGTGTTGGTGGATCGCGCGGGCAGTGACGTGTATTTGGCCGGCGGTCGATTTGAGGATCGTGGGCGTCATGATGGCCGCATGCTTTCCTTGTCGCAGGGTTTCTCAATCGGGAATCGTCCATTCTCTGGTGGCGGGGTGGCGGCTCTGGTTGATTTGGCGGGTAACGATACATATAAAGCCGATATTTTTGGTCAGGGTGTCAGCTATTATTACGCCATTGGCCTTTTGCTTGATCGTGCCGGGAACGATCATTATGCGATGCATCATTATGGGCAGGGGACAGGGATTCATTTGAGTGTGGGATTGTTGGCTGACTCCGGGGGTAATGACACGTACTCTGGATATATTTTATCGCAAGGCAGCGCGCATGACTTCTCGGTGGGGATGTTACTGGACCGAGGGGGCGACGATACGTATACCGCGGATCATCACTCGCAGGGGCGAGCGCTGAATAATGGGTTTGGATTGTTAATGGATTCACGTGGGAACGACGCTTACTTTGGTCGCCAGAGCGAGCAGTGTCAGGGTGTGGGGAATAATGCCGGAACGCGTGAGTATGGCAGTCTTGGAATTCTATGCGACTTGGATGGTTCTGATCGTTATTCCAGTGGTGCGACTGACGGTGCGCGTTGGTTGCGTCCTCTTTACGGAATCGTGTATGACTTCAGTGAGGCTCAGCCATGATCGCGGTGTTCGGAGGGATGTGTGTGGGAATCGTTATAGCCGGGAGTGTATTTGCTGAAGCGACGCCTGAGCAGCGGGTTCAGGAGTTGTCGATGGAGGAGGTCTTTGATTATGCCTCGCGGTATCCATCGACGGATGTGCGTCGCGAGTTGAAGGGTGCGGCTTTCAACGAAGTACTTAATCGTGAAGAGAGCGCGATTGGTTTCATGCTCGATCACGCGCATATCAAAAACATTATGTATCAGGTTTATTTGCAGCAGCTGATTCCGCGTGTTCCCGCAGAGAAGGCGGTCCCGCCTTTGCTGCGAGCGTTGGGGTCCGAGCATGACGTCACGCGGCGGACAGCGGTGTACTTCTTGGGTTTGTACGAGGATGTGGATGAGGCCCCGCGTGTGGCGGCTCTGTTGGGTCATGAAAAGACACGGGGCATGGCGGTCCGAACCTTGGGCAAGTGGCGAGCCTTGGCGTATCGGGATCAGGTTCGCGAGTTGTTGGAGAAGGGTGAGGAGCGTGAGCGTGTTATTGCTGTGAATGCCCTGCGGGATATGGGCGGGAAGGAGTCGGTTCCTGATTTGATTCAGGCCTTGAAGGACGAGGTGTTTACTGTGCGTTTTGCCGCATCGCGCGGATTGGCCGTTCTTGAAAAAGACTCGCTGAAGCCGGTTCAAAAAGCGCTTGAGGCTGCCGTTAAGGCAGAGACTGATGTGCGCGAATTGCGAGATCTTGTGCGCACCTTAGGTGCGATGAAATCGTCACGTGCCAATCGTTTGTTTCGGAAGTTGTGTCGACACGACGATACGGGGGTTGCGACTGATGCTCAACGAGCGCTCGATGGCGTGTTTCGTGAGGTGTTGGGTGTGGATGGAAACAACCCGTAGTTTGCTCCTGCGGCGGTTGACGGACCCGAGCAAAAAAAAGAGCCTGCTCAGACGAGCAGGCTCTTTGCATTTAGACTGACGTTGGCTTAGCCGATGGCGTCGTGTCCCTTCTCGCCGGTGCGGATGCGGATGCAATCCTCAAGGCTGGTAACAAAGATCTTACCGTCCCCGATTTTGCCTGTCCGTGCACCTTTGATGATGGCGTCGACGGTTGTGTCGACGAACTCATCATTTACTGCGACTTCAATTCGCAGTTTCTTAAGAAGATTCACTTCAATATCGGCACCGCGATAGTTTTCGTGAAACCCCTTCTGTTGTCCGCATCCTTGTGCAAGGATCACGGACATTCTGAATATGTCCTTCTCGAAGAGCGCCTGTTTAACGGCGTTCAGTCGTTCTGGCTGAATGTATGCTGTTACTAATTTCATATCAATTTCCTCGTCTATGAATCACAGATTAATAATTGTGGAAGATCTGGAATCCGCCATAGGCTTCCATACCATGCTCACCGATGTCGAGGCCTTGAATCTCCTCTTCTTCGCTGACACGCACACCGAGGATCGCTTTGATAGCTCCAAAGAGGATGCCTGCTGCGATGACGCATGTGATGCCGTAAGCGGCGATACCCAGAAGCTGAGTGCCGACACTATAGGAGCCTGTGTAGTCGAAGAGTCCTGCTGCGATTGTTCCCCAGATACCGCATACGAGATGCACGGAGATTGCGCCAACAGGATCATCGATTTTCAGGTTGTCGATTGCCATGACCGAGAACACGACGATGACACCGGCGATGAGGCCAACGACAATGGACATGTTTGGTGTGATGCAGTCTGCACCGGCGGTGATACCCACTAGGCCGGCGAGAGCGCCGTTGAGTGCCATGGACAGGTCGGGTTTCTTCTGAATCATCCAAGAGACAAACATCGCACCCAGTACACCAGCAGCAGCTGCTAGGTTGGTTGTGACCAAGACACGGGAGGTGTCGCTAGGATCTGCGCTTAGGACGGAGCCGCCGTTAAAGCCGAACCAGCCTAACCAGAGGAGGAACATACCGATGGTTGCCAGAGGCATACTGTGACCCGGAATCGGACGTACATCATTTCCAACGAACTTGCCTTTGCGAGGTCCAAGGATGATTGCGCAGATCAGTGCGCCCCAGCCGCCCACAGAGTGAACGAGTGTTGAGCCAGCGAAGTCATGGAAACCTTTACCGTCCAGCCACCCTGCACCCCATACCCAACTACCCACAACCGGATAAACGAATCCGACGTAAATGGCGCAGAAGATCAGGAAGCTGCCGAGTTTCACGCGACCAGCGACGGCCCCGGAAATGATGGTTGCCGCGGTTGCCGCGAACATGCCTTGGAAGATAAAGTCTGTCCAATAGGTGTATCCAGCATCAGCGTATCCTGCGGTGACGTCTGCGGTAGCGACACTGGCCAGGCCAAATCCGTCGGCAGCAAAACCGAAGACACCTGACAACATCCATGCGTCTCCGGGGTACATCAGGTTGAACCCACAAAAGAAATAGGTTAGTAGGCCGATTGCAACGATCGCGACATTCTTGAACAGAATGTTGACCGTATTCTTGGCTCGCGTGAGTCCGCACTCGAGGGTTGCGAAACCCAGATGCATCAGAAAGACGAGGGCCGTACAGACCATCATCCAGACGTTGTTTGCTGTAAACAGCGCCGTTGTTGCAGCGTCTACCTCGACTACCGCTGGTGCTGCTTCAGCTACGGCCTCCACTGCTTCGGCGACAGCCGCTACAGTTTCAGCGGGTGCCACGTCTTGCGCGATCAGCGTGCTGCTGATCGTCACAAGTAGCGACACCGGCATCATCCATTTAAGGAATGACTTCATTGTTTTTGCTCCTTGTTGCTCTATTTTTATACTCGACGCTTTCGAGAACCGCTCTCATTTGCGACCAATCATCCATTTCGTTTCGAACGTGTCCGATCCTGTTGGACGTGAGTGTATTCGCAGCAAGCGTGCCAACCGGGTCGAGCTGGAGGCCGTGTGAAAGAAAACCGAGGCAGGCGAACACTTTTTCCCACAAACAATTTTGAGGGGCTAAATACAGGGACAATATTGTCACTCTATATTAACTTTGGTACAAGAATGGACCACCCGTCCTTTTTCGAGAGTTTGTACTAACGAGGCACCCACGTTGGCGTTACGAATGGCGGGAGGAATGGTCCCTGCGGTAGGGAGTTTTCGGGTATGTAACAAAAAGGGGGAACCGCACGGGATTCGGTTGCTTTTAACCGATTTTTGAACATAATGACGGCCACAGCACTCAAAGTGCTGCCGAGCTGATCGATGTGTGTAACCGAGTGAGGGGATGAGATAACCGTGAATATATCCGTTGGTATTATGTTGGTGGGTCTAGGTGGTCTGGTTGCGTTGGCTTATGGATGGTACAAAGCACGATGGATACTTTCCCAACCCGTTGAAAACGAAGCACTTAAGAGGATAAGCGGGTATGTGGCAGATGGTGCCATGGCCTTCCTTAAGCGCGAGTATAGTGTTTTGGTGTGGTTTGTTGGTGTTGTGGCGATTGTGTTGGCGGTGGCTAATACGGGACCGCTGCGTTGGGAAGCGTTGGCTTTCGTCCTCGGTGCGGGCTGTTCGGGCTTGGCAGGGTTTTTTGGAATGAAAGTTGCCACTGCGGCCAACTCTCGGACAACGGCTGCGGCTAACCGGAGTTTGAATGAGGCTCTCCAGGTTGCGTTCTCGGGTGGTAGCGTGATGGGCATGTGCGTGGTGGGTCTGGCGTTGATCGGCATCGCGATTGTTCTATATGCGGCAACCACAGCGTTTGGGTCTACTCCCGATGTGGCGGATCAGGTTGTGTTACCGATTTTGGCTGGATTTTCTCTAGGGGCGTCTTCAATTGCGCTATTTGCTCGTGTCGGCGGCGGGATTTTCACGAAAGCGGCTGATGTGGGTGCGGACTTAGTCGGTAAAATTGAGGCGGGCATTCCTGAGGATGATCCACGGAACCCAGCCACGATTGCGGATAATGTTGGCGACAATGTTGGCGATGTGGCGGGTATGGGTGCGGATTTGTTTGAGTCCTATGTTGGGTCGATCGTGGGTTGCATGATGTTGGGTGCGGTTGTTCAGTATTCTGCCACGATTGTGGACGGGTCGGATATCCGGATGAGTTTGTTGACCCTTCCTCTGGTGCTCGCGGCGATGGGCGTTGTGTGTTCGATCTTGGGAACCTACCTCGTCAAATGCAAAGACGGCGCGGATCCACAATCAGCGCTTAATAGGGGATCGTTTGGTGCAGCGGCTCTGGCGGCCGTGTTGACGTACCCGGTTTGCAAGTATTTGATGGGTGATGCGACTTATACGATTGCAGGTGGTATCGAGGCGGGCGCCATGCAGGTCTTTCTCGCGTCGGTGATCGGGTTGGTCGCCGGTGTCTTGATTGGGACCATTACGGAGTATTTCACGGGGACAGGGAAAAAGCCTGTGCTTGATATTGTGAAAGCATGTGAGACGGGGCCAGCGACGACTATTATTACGGGTACTGGCGTTGGCATGATGTCGGCCGGTCCGCCGGTGGTCATTATTGCAGCGGCTATTTTGGGTAGTCATTATCTTGCGGGTGTTTACGGAATCGCTGTAGCGGCGCTGGGTATGTTGGTGACGCTGGGGATTCAGCTTGCGGTGGACGCGTATGGTCCGATTGCCGACAATGCGGGTGGCTTGGCTGAAATGTCTGACTTCCCGCCCGAGGTGCGTGCGGTGACGGATAAGTTGGATGCCGTGGGTAACACGACTGCTGCTATTGGCAAGGGGTTTGCGATTGGTTCTGCGGCCTTGACGGCACTGACCTTGTTCAATGCCTTTCAAAGCAAGGCGGGTGCAGAGATTATTTCCCTGACGGACCCCATTGTTTTGGTTGGCTTGTTGGTCGGTGCGGTCATTCCATACATCTTCTCCTCGCTGGCGATGGGCGCGGTAGGCCGTGCGGCGTTCGCGATGATTGAAGAGGTGCGTCGCCAGTTCCGGACGATCCCTGGTATCATGGAGGGCACGACTGAGCCGGACTATTCCAAGTGTGTGGAGATCTCTACCGCGGCAGCGCTTAAGGAGATGCTTGTCCCAGGCATTCTTGCGGGGCTGACGCCGGTTCTGGTTGGATTTCTTGGCGGTGTCGAGATGCTCGCCGGCTTGTTGGTGGGCGTGACGTCGTCTGGCGTGGTACTCGCAATCTTTATGTCCAACGCCGGTGGTGCGTGGGATAATGCGAAGAAGATGATTGAAGACGGCGCGGGTGGTGGCAAAGGCTCCGAAGCTCATAAAGCGTCGGTTGTGGGTGATACAGTCGGCGATCCGTTCAAGGATACCGCGGGTCCGTCACTGAATATTTTGATCAAGTTGATTGCGGTGATCTCCGTGGTGATTGCTCCGCTGCTCTAGGCTGTTTGATTGTTGAAATGACTACCGTGTGACTGTTCGTTTCGCTGGGCAGGGGATTGGCCCCTTGGTCCTAGACTAAGAGAGATAGACTGGCGGGTCGACGTGATGCGTCGACTTCTTTAAACCCGATGGCAGGCCTGACGTGAAAAAGACAACCCAAATTGGTGCCAGCGAGAAGGCCCTCCTTGTGCAGGTCATCATTGGCCGCATGCCGCTCGATTTGGCAGACGACTCGTTGACTGAGCTGGCAGGGCTTGCGGACACGGCGGGTGCTGAAGTTGTCGGTGCGATCACCCAGCGTCGCGATCGACCGACCGGTCAGTTTTTTATCGGAAAAGGAAAGATGGACGACATTCGCGCCGCCTGCGAAGAGTCCGACGCGGATGTGGTGGTATTTGATCATGAACTGAGTCCGGTTCAGGTGAACAATCTAGACCTTGAGTTGGGCATCAAGGTGATCGACCGGACCGAATTGATTCTGCAGATTTTTGCGCGTCGTGCAAAATCCGTCGAGGCACAGGTACAGGTCGAGTTGGCGCAGCTGCAGTATCTGGTCTCGCGCATTCCGGTCTCTGAGAAGCAGCAGCGCTTTCAGGGCGGCATCGGGATGAAGGGGCCGGGCGAAAGTCCCTTTCAGTTACGCGCGGCGCCCATGCGTAAACGCATGCAAGACCTTAAGAAAAAACTTCAGGTGATCCAGAAGCGGCGCAGCCTCAATCGTCAGCGACAGTCTTGGCCGGTTGTCAGCTTGGTGGGATACACCAATGCGGGCAAGTCGACCTTGTTGAACGCCTTAGTAGGTGGCAATGATGCGATGGTGGA
>CAXMRT010000196.1:0-6974 GCA_964196025.1 uncultured Gemmatimonadales bacterium
TTGATCGAAATATTCTCCAAGGCAAAGTGGTCAGCCCCGCACTTCTATTCACAATGCTATTAGGGGAATATATCGAAACACGCGCCGTTAAATGCATGATTCGTGAAGACATTGTCTACGCCAGTGCCATCGAGCACATCACAAACGAAACCCTCGCCGCCTTGTCCGCAACCGTCCTCGTACCCCGGCAAGTAAGCTATCAAATCCGTCACATCTTGGAATCCCAACGACGGTTTGAATCCACAGCCGGTAAGCGCCCTTTTCGCTTTCTAGAACGACAGTTTTTCCCCGACGCGTTTGCCTATTTTCAATTCAAGTCTCATTTCAACGGAGACAACGCGCCCGTAGTCAAATGGTGGAAAACGTTTATCGATGAAAACAGATCTCTTCTAGCCGATCCAGAAACAGCGAAAAAGAAACGGTCTGGGAGATCACGCGGACGAAAACGGCATCCGCGAAAACATCGTGAAAACAAAGGTCCAGAGTCCGACAACTAAACGTCAGACAAGCGCAGCCGAGCGGCTCGAATTTCCGAGTAGATGTCAAAAAAAACGGCTACTAACACAGGGTCAAAGTGTGTTCCCGCACCTTGTCGAAGATAGGCAAGCACATCCGCTTCCAACCAAGCAGGCTTATAAACGCGCTCAGAACACAGAGCGTCATAAACGTCCGCGATGGCCACGACTCGTGCAACAAGAGGTATGTCCTCCCCTTTCAAACCTGAGCTGACGGTTAGCCGGCCATCCTTCAACAGCCAATCGCTGCCAGGATAACCGCCTCCATCCCAACGCTCATGATGACGTAGGCAGATAATGGCCGCCATGGACTCTACCGCAGTCGTCGGTGAAGCAAACATGTCGGATCCTGCAACAGTATGCACCCGGATTTGAGCAAATTCATCTTCTGTCAACGACTCCGCTTTTCGAAGTATTTCGGTGGGAACAAATTGCTTCCCTACGTCATGCAACATCGCAGAAACGCGCAGAACGTCAGCAGTCGTAGAATCGTGGTTTTTTGAGTCGGGATTCTGAGTTGCCCAGCCACGATACAGCAGTTCCGAAATGACTCCGACCCGGTCGGCATGCGTACTGTCTTCATCCGGATCCGACTCACGGGCTAACTGAATCATCCTCAGCCAGGTTTCATTTCCGTCGATTGACTCCACACCCATACCTATGTTTTGAATGCACTCATCGCGTCCACGATATATTCCGGGTCAGCGAGTTTACCAAGGCCCTCTGTTCCGCACGCCAACTCACCCGTCTTCATATCCAACACGTGTGTACCCCGAGCGCGGAGACTGTCTACATTTGCCTGTGTCGCCGGATTCAACCACATAAACTCATTCATCGCAGGTGCGATCACGACTGGAGACTGTGCAGCCAACACAGTACACGACACCACATCATCAGCGAGGCCGTGTGCGATTTTTGCCAACATATTCGCCGTACATGGAGCAATCAAAATGGCAGTCGCCGATTCAGCAAGGTCGATATGCTCGGGGCGCCATGCCTCGCGGGACTCAAACATATCCACATAGACAGGGTTTCGTGACAAGGTCCGCAGCGTAATCTCCCCGATGAACTCAGTCGCGGTCCGCGTCATGACAACCGTTACGTCCCAACCATCATCCATCAGGCCTCGGATGATATCTCCAGCTTTGTAGGCCGCGATCGATCCAGTCACGCCTAACACCAAACGAGGCCGCTTGTCACTCACGCACGGCCCCCTTGAGTCTTACATTCACTTAAATAAATCTTCCGCAAGTCCGCAGTGGCCTGATCCAAGTCATCATTGGTCATCACATGCGCAAATTTATGCTGACACTCCATTTCACCCACCGCATTACCCAAACGGGTCTTAATAACGTCCGATGTGTCCTCTGCACGCGCGATCAATCGAGCCTCCAGCACCTGCATGGAAGGGGGAAGAATGAACACATCAAAAAACGAGTCGCGCAGCAAGTCCTCCCCTGACTCCATCGCGGCTCGAATACTTTCTGCCCCCTGAACGTCTATGTCCATAATAACGTCATCACCCGCCTGCAAGGCATCACGCACGGTACCATGCAAGGTTCCATACCAATTCCCATGGACGTTGGCCGTTTCCAAAAAATCTCCATGTTCAATTCGTGACTGGAACGCCTCTTCTGTCACGAAGTGATAATCGACACCATCCTTTTCATTGCCACGAGGCTGTCGCGTCGTACACGAAATCGAATACCGAAGCCTAGGAAACTCCGCTAGTAGCCGATCACACAAAGTCGTCTTACCCGCGCCTGCGGGGGCCGCAACTATCATCAATACGGGGCGTTCAGGATGGGACATAGACACCACCCGTCATATTTGCTCTACTCAACATTCTGCACCTGCTCCCGAAAACGTTCGAGCTCGGCCTTAAACTCCACGACCCACTGCCCCATTTTGGCGTCATTCGCCTTGGAGCCAATCGTGTTAATTTCTCGAAAAAGTTCCTGACAGAGAAAATCCAGGGTCCGACCAACGGGTTTCTTCCCATTCAACATCTTTCGCGTTTGCGAAAAATGACTGGCTAGTCGAATCAGCTCCTCCGTAACATCCGCACGCTCAGCAAAGACGACCATCTCACGCCCGATCAAGTCGCCCATCTCAGCATCCAGCGCTCCGGCTTCCTCAAGGCGACTTTTAAGCGCTTTAGTGTGATACGCTTTCACCAATGGCGCACGTGCTGATAATTTTCCAGCAAGCGTTTCCAGACAGTCCAGCCGGCCACACAAGTCATGTTCCAACGCCTGACCTTCCACCGCCCGCATCTTGACAAGTTCTCTAACCGCCTGCTTGACCACCTTTACACACAAGGGCATCACCTGCTCAACATCATCCATCACCGACCGTTCAACCACAATACCCGGTAGACCTAAGATCGTTTCTAAACCCACATCACCCTCCAAGCTCAACCGTTTCGCGGCGGAACGCAACAGGGTCACTGTCGATTGGGCTAGATCCATATCAATATCGATGCGACTCACGCTGGAAGACTCTGCGAACTGGACTTGGACCGATCCGGTCACATTTCCGCGGTCGAGTGAACCCTTAATGATCGAGGACAACTCAGCTTCCCGCATCGCCATTGCGCGCGGCATACTTAACCTGACGTCCAACTGCTTACGATTCACTGATGATAACTCTACAACAACAAACAGACCTGATTTATTCAGGCTCGCGCGCCCATGACCAGTCATGCTTTTTAAACTCACGTCGAAGCCTCCGTTTTCGCCTTATCATTCTTGAGTTGGGCCTCGATAAAGGCATCCAGTGCACCACCCATCACGGCGGCCACGTTGGATGTTTCTACTTTGGTGCGGTGATCCTTGACCATCGTGTACGGCTGCATCACGTACGAGCGTATCTGGCTCCCCCATGCAATTTCACCCTTTGCACTGTAGAACTTCTCCATATCTTTTCTCTTCTGGTCCAACTCCCACTCGTACACCTTGGCACGTAAGACCTTTTCAGCCTTTGCTCGGTTCTTATGTTGAGACCGTTCTGCCTGGACCGATACAACTATCCCGGTGGGCAGATGAGTGATTCGAACAGCGGAGTCGGTGGTATTCACATGCTGCCCGCCTGCTCCACTTGCCCGAAAATAATCGTATCGGCAGTCTGATTCCTTGATATCCACCTCAACATCGTCCTCGACCTCCGCGACCACATCTAAGGCGGAGAAAGAGGTGTGGCGACGGCTCTGCGAATCAAATGGGCTAATCCTTACAAGCCGGTGCACACCACGTTCGGCCTTCAGGTACCCATAAGCAAAAGGGCCTGACACGGACATCATAACACTCTTTATGCCCGCTTCGTCGCCGGCAGAGTACTCGAGGATTTCAAAGTCATAGCCATGCGTGTCACAAAATCCACGATACATCCGAAAGAGCATGTCCGCCCAATCACACGATTCTGTGCCACCAGCACCCGCATTAAGTGTCAAAATGGCATTACTGCTATCTAATGGGCCACTCAGTAACGACTGTAATTCAACTTTTTCGAATCTTGCCTCTGCAGCAGTAAGAGTATCGTTCGCTTCAGCGAAGGCACTTTCCCGCTGATGTTCGCGCGTCTCCTCAGCACCAAGTTGCAACAACAACTCGACTTCCTCCAGCGCCGTATCGATATCCCGATACGGAACAAGTACCATCTTGAGGGCGTTTGTACTACTGATCACTTTACGCGCCGCGTTTTGATCCTCCCAAAAGGTGGGGCTCAGCGCCTGTTCTTCCAACTCGGCTAGTTCTACTGACTTTGCCTCAACGTCAAAGATAACCTCGCATTTCCGCGAGACGTTCTCGAAGACGGTCAAACCGCTCCTGGATATCTTCTATCATCCGCTATCTTCTCCTGCTAGTGGCGCGGCAGAATGCCCGCCATTTGGTTCGGTTCTATTCTTTAATCTATCTTGAAACAAGGCAAGCACAAACACCAACATCGACAACCACCCGACACCCGCGTATGCCACATCTCCTGTCAATCGATAAAGAGTCGGCTTTAGATCCGTAGGTGCTGGGACAACATCCCAATAATGTATATCGGTATCAGGAGACGCTTCTCCATCTGACGCGGGAGGCTGATCCGTAAAACGGAAACGTCCGGTCGCATCCACCCCACACGAAATACCCGTATTTCCAACACGGACAAGCGGTACCCGATTTTCGATAGCCCGAAAGATGGAATGACTCATATGCTGCTCGAAGAGCGCTGTCCCCTCGAACCACGCATCATTTGTCTGCACAACCAGCATCCTAGCGCCGTTTGCAACGGCCTCTCGGGACAACCACGGCACCGTGTCTTCAAAACAGATCAATGGAGAAAACGCGACGTTCTTTGCTGATAGAATAAATACCGAATTCGTGTCACCCGGCGTGCAGTCGAACCCCATCGGGCTCTCAAACCCGAGCGAACGAATCAGCTTCGAAAAAGGTAAAAACTCCCCAAACGGAACAAGGTGGCGTTTCGCATACCCTTCCGACAAGCCCTCCCCTGGCGTTAGCAGGAAGGAACTGTTCAATAGAACGGAGTCGCCTTCACGCCCACGGACCTCCATCGCCCCGAAGAGGATAGGGTAGCGAAGCTTCGACATATCCCGAAGGAAGAGTCGGGCAGGCAGATCATCTACAATATGCGGAATTGCTGTCTCCGGCCAAATCACCAAATCCGGATTCGTTGGTAACGCCGCTTCAAGTGTCCGGCGAGAAAGGATGGCATAAGTCTCTTCCGCCACAGCGTCATCCCACTTGTCCCCTTGGCGGATGCCAGGCTCCACAGCCGTTACGCGAATTGTCTCCTGCATAGGCTGAGCCGCGAACGCACCCAGCTTGGCCTGACCCGACATGGCGACAAATGCGAAAACAGAGAGTCCGACCATCAGTTCAGGGTGAAAACGTGACCGACCTTTGTGACGATAAAGCTCAATTCGCCGAAGAACGACCAATGCGACAGCGGCGTTCATACAGAGAATCACGTACGACACAGCGTACACACCTCCCCACTCAGCACATTGAATGATCATGGTGTTCGTATACTGACTTACTCCGACCTGGCACCACGGGAATCCTCCGTAAAATAGGGAGCTTCGAAGGTACTCAAGCCCAACCCATACCAAGGGAAGAATAAGAACCGTCATGATATTCAGGGTCCAGTCGCGAACGCCCCAGCGCACTAACCCCATGGTTATAAGTCGACAGAAAACCCCCTGATAGAATCCAAGGTAAACGGACAGCAACACGAGTCCAAGACCAATGAGCGGAAAGGGAAGCGGAACAGCCCCCGTTTCCGATAGCTGTAACAACCAGCGCAACGTGATCAACCAAAAAATGGTCCCCGAACCGCAACCCATCCAAAACGATTGACGAGGAGAACAATAAAAGCAACCGACCAACAAAGGAATGAACGCCAACCATATAGCACCCGCTTGGTTCCACGGAGGGAATGCAGACGCAGCCATACAGGCCGTAGACAACGCACACAAACATCGGAGAAGCGCCGAAACGCGAGACGTCATGCCCCGCAACACTTCTTATCCTTCTTCCCACTCCGACACGGGCAGGGATCGTTGCGCCCCACTCTGTGAGCACTACGCGTAATCGACTGTATTGCCTCTTCAGCAGCGGTGGACGCTGGATCTTGCCCAGGTGCAGCAGCAGCGGCGCCACCGGCCCCACCAAGCAATGAGACGTCACCGTGAACTTCATCTAAGGCCAGCAGATCGAAAAATCCGTCCAACGACTCGCGGGAAGTCGCGGAGCGGAATATCATCGATGCTGCCTCTTCTTTTATCGTCACAATCAACTCTTCAAACATGTCGAACGCCGCAATCTTAAACTCGACCAAAGGATCTTTTTGGCCGTGAACGACAGTGCCGATCTCTTTCCGCAGTGAGTCAATGCTTCTTAAATACTCCTGCCAATGCGTGTCAATAGCTGTCAGTGCTACGTAGCGTTCAAGGTCAACAATCGCCTCGGGATTTTCATGACCAAGTTTGACCGCATAGGCCTCTTCAACGTATTTCATCACGAGGTCTGCCGCTCCTTCAGGATCCTTCGCAACAGCAGAAAAAGCCTCGTCCTGCGGTATAACAACCGGGAACATCTGCTGACACCATTCAACAAACGTCTTCAGACCGGCCCCTGTAGCGCTCCCCTCGGTGGCGGAGTCCGGGTTGGTCTCGACGTCATCGACAAGGCAGGTTTCGGCGCGGCCTTCAATGGCATCATGAATCATATCCATAAGCTTCGGACGAACTTCATCAGACTGCAACACGTCCTGTCGAAGTCCATAAATGACCTCACGCTGCATATTCATCACATCGTCGTATTCCAATGTGCGTTTACGGATAGAAAAGTTCTGCTGCTCCACACGGCGTTGGGCTGTTTCGATCGACTTGTTCAACATCCGACTCTCAAGAACGTCACCGTCCTCCATTCCCATTTTCTTCATGACGCT
>CAXMRT010000197.1:0-23777 GCA_964196025.1 uncultured Gemmatimonadales bacterium
AGAAAGGCGGGGTTTCCGCTAGTAAAGAGTGATCACCGTGCCGCTGGGAGGGAGCGGAATAGGAACAGAGGCCGTGAGATTCTTCAAGGAATATATGGGAGAGGACATCGAGTTTCCGGTTAATGACGGCCAACGGCGTGATGATGGCAGTCACATGACGACAGCTGGCGTCAATTTTGTAGAAAAGCTAAAGCGCCTGACCTCTAGAGGACAGCTCTGATCCTCTCAATCTCCCATAGAAATGCGATAATGGGGTTCGAACCGTGGTGCGGGTGGGGTGCCATCGGCTAACTCCGTTATGCCTATGTTAAGCCAGTCTGGTGTCCGGGAGGCGTCACGCGCTGTCCGGGATGTGACCTGGTTTGTCCGACCCGGCTTTTACAACATGATGCGTTTGTCCGGGTTATGACCTGCCGTGTCCTGATCTGTCCGGGATGTGACACCGGTTGTCCGACCCGTGTTTATGCTTCAAATCCCCCCGCCTCCACCACCCTTCGCCAGAGTCTACGGGTGGCGAGCCACCTTTTGATTTGGGCTACTATTTTTCTTCTGCGGGGGTGGCTTTTCTGGCGGCTCGATTTTTTCGGCTTTCGGCTGCGCCGGAAGCTAGTGCGCCATGGGCAGCGCCCTCTGCTACTGGGCCATCGACGTGTTTGTTGATTGCGCCGTGTGTGGCGCCTTGGGCAGCTCCGCGGACGATTGCTTTGCCTGTGCCGTTTGCGCAGCCGCTGGATAGGGTTAGGGTGGCGGTGGCGATTGTGGCTAGTGCGATTGTTTTGATGTGATTCATGTGGGGTTCTCCTGGTTGTGTGTGAAGGGGGATTATTGCAGAGAGGGGATGAGATGGGAACATCGAACATCGAACTTCGAACATCGAACGGCTAGGGAACTTTTGTTGGGGAGAGGGGGAAGGAAGGAGAACTGAAGAGCTGGGGAGCTGGGGAGCTGGGGAAGTGGACGTCGCGTCGCGCGGCGGGTTTGGGAGAGGTTTGATTTGGGTTGCGGGAAAGGGTGGCCCTGTCATTCGACAGGGTCTCCGCTGCGCTGCGAGGGAGAGGGGAATCCGCTGGCGCGCGGATTGGCGGCGGGCAAGGGACCGTGCGCCCTACCAAAGCCGAAAGGTGAGAGTCGATTGGTGGAAGGGGTACAGATGATTGATGATTGATGAACTGAGGAATTATGATTGATGATGTGGACCCGCCTTCGCATGAAGCTTCCTCCTTCGCTAAAGCTATGGTGGACTACGATGGCGGACAAGCGGGGCGTCGCGGCGGCGGATGGTCGGAAGGTTGTGAATCGTGAGTGATGGGTGGGGATTTTGGGGTGCTGGGTTGGATTGCGTTTGAATGGTGAGCGGTGTGTCTTGCGGTGTGGGAAAGTTGGTCCTATACTCCTTATCAGACAAAGAAATCGCATCATGGACTGGATGAGAGGTAAGACTATGGATTGTTCCCGTATATGGATGGGGTTGTGTGGGGTGTTTGCGTTGTGCGGGGGTATAGCTGCTCCGCTTCAGGTGGCTGCCGCACCGAGTGACGTGTTCAGCATGTCGCTCGAAGAACTTGTGCAGGTTGAGGTTGGGTCTCTCTTCGTCGAAGATGAGTTGTCGGTTGGCTCCGTGGTGTCCAAGGTGACAGAAGCTCAGTGGCGCAGCCAAGGGGCGGAGAAGACATTCGATGCCTTGATTCATCTGCCGGGCGTATATGTCTCTGATTACTTTCATGGTCAGACGATACCTTCCTTCAGGGGCTTTTCTGGGAGCGAGCAGTACAACAGTTTCCTCCTCCTGCTTGATGGGATCCCCATGAATAACTACAGCAGCGCTGCGGGCACCTATGGCGCCCCGAATTATGCGCTGGGGAACCTTGAAAGCATTGAGGTCATTCGTGGACCTGGTTCAAGTATCTATGGTGCGGATGCGTTTAACGGGGTCGTTTCTTTAAACACGTGGTCGAGTGACATCGATCAGGTTGAGGCGTGGGCCGAAGCCGGCGATTTCGGTTATCTTCAAGGGAACGCGCGGTTGCGGCACTCGTGGGGAGACGATGTTGTGCTGACGAGTGTCTTGTCGGCGAGTGGGACAGAGAATGAGCATATCCCAGCGTCTTTTCATTCTTCCGCCACGGGCGCTCTTGTGGATGCTGAAATTACGGGCGAGTATGAAAACCTCACCACCACCCATAAACTGGCTATCCGGAATTTTGAGTTCGCTCTCTACTACTCGGAGCACGAGACCGCGGATTCATTTGGTTCAGGGGAGCTTGCACCCGTGTTTCCAAATGGGGGGCATACCGATGGCGCGGCGAAAATGATGGCGTTGAAGATCTCTCATGTGTTGGAGCTCGATAGTGGGATGGAACTCGAGACGTCGGTTTATGACGTTCAGGACGAGCTTTATGGTCGATTTGGCATTGGGGCGAATGTGGGTGTCGCGCCTACTGACCCGGCGTTTGTATGGGATAGCGAAGATCACCGGACCGGTCTCAATCTGACCCTTCGGCGGCCGTTAAGCGAGACGGGCAGTCGCTTCGTCTTCGGATATAGCTACGATGAGGTCGAGGTCGACCATCTCGGGGTTTCGATGCCGGGGTTTGGGGCGCCTTATTCCGCAATGAATGTTGAACGAAGACTGCACGGAGTGATGGGGCAGGTGGAGCAGCGGTTCATGGAAGATATGGTTCAGGTGATCGCGGGAGTACGCCACGATGATTACAGCGACTTTGGCGGCCATACGTCACCTCGACTTGCCGTGATTTTTCACCCTACCGAACAGAGCGCCCTAAAGTTTCTATACGGCAACGCCTATCGTGCGCCATCGATTAACGAGCAGGCGGACAATGGGCTGGTAAAAGGAGGCGGAACGGGTTTGGAACCCGAGCAGGTCGACACCTACGAAATTGCATGGATACAGTCGCACGAAAAATGGCGTTATCGTGTTAGCACCTATAGCTCTGAAGTAGAGGATTCTATTGCACTGGGTGCCACCGATGATCCATCCTTTGTCATCCAGTACGAGAACGGTGTAAGTGCAGAATCTGTTGGGGTTGAGTTGGAGGCGGTTTATCAGTCCGACTCCTGGCAGCTTTACGCGAACACGTCTTGGAACGAAAGCGAACAGACCTTGCCTGTACCTGAGACAGATTCGTACTCCTCTTACCCAGATCTGATTGTCAACGCGGGAGCGTCTTACTCTCCCGCTCGAGAATGGTTTTTTTCTCTAAACAATGTTGTCTATGATGGGTTCGAAACCGTCTATCCAGGTGTGGAAATCTCGCCTTCCTACCAAACGCTAGGAGAACTACCTACTCTCTGGCGTACAGACTTCCATGTCCGTTGGGCGCCTAAGTCGGAGGGGCTCGACTACCAGTTGTACCTCACCGTCTTAGATCTATTCGATCGACAAGATACTGCGGCATCTATGGTCCCCGTTGAAGGTGGGGCCGGTACTCCAGGACGCAAGGTCTCCGTGGGTATGAGCGTCGCGTTCTAGGGAGGGAGCTTTGAACCATCCTTCGCCGGAGGCTTCGGCTCGCTTCGCATCGAACTTTGAACTTTGAACATCGAACATCGAAGATCGAAGATCTAGGGAACCTTTTTGTTAGGGGAAGGGCGGGGGAGCTGGAGAGCTGAAGAGCTGGGGAGCTGGGGAAGTGGACGGGGTACTGATGATTGATGAACTGACGATTGATGCCACGCTGAGGCGTGGTGAAATTGATGATGTGGAGGATGCCCGCCAACAAGGCGGGGAGCGGAATCCGCTGGTGCGCGGATTGGCGGCGGGCCGTTCGATGGGGCTCGGGGCGCCCTACCAAGAATGACAAGCCCTGAGATCGGGAACAGTGTTGGGCTTACTGAACTAGGCCGGGTTTGCGGGTGTGCCAGTCGGGGGGGATTTTCTTGGCTCGAATTTTGGTGGGGGTGTTGGAGTCCCAGGCGTCTAGTAGGTGGCCGTTGTGCCAGAGTTCCATGCGGGCGGCGGCGAGTTCTTCTTTTTTCATTTCGGGCATGAGGGCGCTTTTGATGTTGGCGAACTTGAGGGCGGAGAGGCTGATAATGCGTTGTTTTTTTGAGACAACCTCTGGGCGATCAAGCCTATAGGGGATGAGGTCTTTGTCGACAAGCATGTAGCCTTTGCTGAGCCAGAACGAGCCGTTTTTCTTATCCTTCCCGAGGACCATGGCGTAAATCATCGGGCGCATGATCTCTTTCTCAGACGTCTTTATCGCGATGGTGAAATCGGCTGTGACTCGACCCCTGCTGTGGTATTGATGGCTAACGAGTGAGGAGAATTTTCCGGTGACGGCACTTACGGCGGATGCGGTGTTGCTAAGATCGCTCGTGAGGAACATCCCTGTTAGTTGAATGCCGCCGCTATCAACTCGAATCCTAGTGTAATTCCCTTGTGTGCCAAGAGCCTGGAATTTTGTCCCAGATTTGACAGATCCGATCTTTACGGTTGGGGCAGAATAGAGGTCGATGCTTTTTACAAGTTCGGTCGCAGGAAGAGAGCCTGCAAAAGCTGTCGCTATGCATACACTGGCGCATGCTCGCAGAAAACTGGTCATTTGCCGGCCTTGAGTTGCTTGGCGATATCCTCAGACAGCTTGACAAGCAGGTCGCTCTGAACCGCCACGTATGTAGCTGGAGAATCGTCGGAAAGGGCACCGGAATAAATGCCGTGGCCGGTATGCTCGCTATCATCAATCGTAATAGTCCACTTTGCCTTAAGAGTGGCAGAGCCTCCGAGCGTTCCCGTAAGATGCTGGATCGTAATGGCTAGCTGAACAGGGCTGGAGTTCTTCTTGTAGCGGTTTTCTGTAATCTGGTTGGTTCCGAGAAGGGTGCCCAAGTTTTCTTTGATTACAGCGGTAATATTTTGTTCGAGAGGTCCAGCCCAGCGATGGAATTCCGAATAGGCGAGTTCTTGTTCCGTTTTCTGGGTCACTACAAGAGATCGATCCAAATGTTTGGGTATACGGACAGAGTCCATGGAGACCGCAATGTCTGTTTTGGGACCTGCCTTGAGGGCCTGCGGGCTGGCGAGGATGTAGAGGTGTGATGGCCGAGTGCTTGAGCAGCCGATTAGGCCACCTAGGATGAGTGCAGATCCAAAAAATGTTAGTAGGCGATGATACATCATGTTATTCGGCTCCTTTTCCCCGGATTAATGCTTCCGGATGACGTTCGAGATATTCGAGAAGGTTATGAGAGGCGCGGGCCGCGTCGGCTATATCCTCAAGCGTTCGTGCCAGGTCTTTTTGTAGCTGCCCAGAGTTGCGGTCGACATTTTTCACTAAGTCTTGACCATCTTTCATAAGAACCTGACCTTCGGCGAGAGTCTTGTTGATGGACTCCAATGTATCGCCGAGGTTCGTCTCTTCCATGGACTTCGTGAGCGATCCGATTGCTTGCCGTGACTCAGCGATGAGTTTTTCGAGTTCGCCGTCCTTGGATATTTTCGCGAGGACCTTGGTGAGTTCCTGCATATCGCTCATGATTGATTTGAGCTCGCCGGACTTCACCATTGTTGCGAACTCTTCACTGGCGATACCGAGGCTCTTCGTTATTTTTTCGAGATCTCCAGACTCGGCCATCTCCGCGAGCGAGGTTGTGAGTCGGTGGACATTTTGTACAATGTCCGCGACGGGAAGGCTCGAAAAGCGCTGCTTAATCGTTTCCATTGTGGTGGGAACGCTAGGAAGTTCAGCGATGTCGCTTGTCGGTGCACGGTAACGAATTTCAGAATCGGGGTGGTAGCCCAGATCGACTTTGAGCTTTCCTGTCACGAAGCTTTGGGAGTTAAGCTGAGCGCGTAGGCCTTTCTGTATATGAGCCGCCATGCCACGACCCTCTTCGCCGGCCAGGTCGGTGTTTACTTCGGTAAATGCATCGCGTTCGATTTCGAGATAGACCGGTATATCGAGTGATTCATCGCTGTGATCGTACACAAGCTTGATGCCTGTAACCGTACCGATTCGGACGCCGCGCAGTTCGACAGGAGCTCCGATATCTAGTCCACTGAGTGCGCTGTCAAAGTAGACGACGTAAGGGGTTCGCTTGGATAAAAATTTTCCCATGCCGAGAGTCAAGACGCCGGCGGTGGCGATCGCGAGTGCGACACATACAAATATTCCGATTGCGGCCGGATTGGCTTTTGCGCTCATACTAACCCTCTATTTCTTTGGACTCGTCCCATCGTCGAGTCCTCTGGATAAAAATCGTCTGACGCGCGGGTCAGGAGAATGATCACGTAATTCAGTCGGATTGCCAACGGCAATCATGGTTTTTGTGTCGGGACACAGGAAGACGGAGTTGTTGCCGATTGCGAAGATGCTGGCGAGTTCGTGAGTGACGATCACGATAGTTGATCCTAGGCGGTCGCGTAGTTCCAAGATTAGGTCATCCAGCAGCTTCGCACTGACGGGGTCGAGTCCAGCCGAGGGTTCGTCAAAAAGGAGGATCTCTGGATCCATAGCCATCGCGCGGGCGAGGGCGGCGCGTTTGCGCATTCCTCCACTGATTTCGGATGGATAGAAGTCTTCGAACCCAGCGAGTCCGACCAGCGCGAGCTTGTAGGAGGCTATGTCGCGAATGTCACCAGCAGAAAGGTCTGTGTATTCCTCCAGCGGAACAGCGACATTTTCAGCCAGTGTGCGAGAGCTCCATAGGGCCCCTTGTTGGTAGAGGACTCCAACTTTTTTCATCAGGGCCTGGCGCACGTCCTCGCCAGAGTTCCAGTAGTCGGTGTCGCCATAGAAGATTTTTCCAGCGGCAGGCGTGACGAGGCCTATCAGGTGTTTGAGCAGAGTGCTTTTTCCGCATCCGCTGCCGCCCATAATGATGAATATGTCGCTACGATTGATTTCGAAAGTGAGATTTTCCTGGATTAGGAAATCGCCGTAGGCCATGCGAAGGCCTTCTGTTCGGACATGTACGTTTGAGTTTGGCATGAGTGTTATCCGGTCAACATGAAGATGAAGGTCCAGATGGCGTCGGACACTACGATAAGGACAATACTGGTGACCACTGCGGAAGTTGCGGCATCACCCACCGCAGATGCACTGCGCCCGCACTGCATGCCGCGTAGGCATCCGGCCAGAGCAATGAGGATGCCGAACGTAGTGCCTTTGATGAGGCCTTGCATACAGGTCCAAAGGGTAAGCATGGAGAAGGTTTGGCTAAAGTAGAGTTGGGGCGACATATTGAGTGAGAACACACCCACGATCGAGCCACCCACGATTCCGATGAGATCTGCGTAGATGACAAGAAGGGGAGTCATGATGGCTAGGGCGATCATGCGTGGCATGACGAGGTAGTCCATGGGAGGGATGCCCATAGTTTGCAGGGCGTCGATTTCTTCGTTTACCTGCATGGTGCCTAGTTCAGCGGCGAATGCGGCTCCGGTGCGTCCGGCCAGAATGATGCCTGTCATGAGCGCGCCCATTTCCATGGTCATACTGATCCCTACCAAGTTCGCGACGAAAACCTCAGCGCCAAACATCTTTAGTTGGATGGAACCGACAAATGCGAGGATGGTGCCGACTAGCAAGCTGATGGTGGTCACGATACCGAGGGCTTTCGGCCCGCATTGTTCGATGGCGACCCAGAGGTCTGAGCGTCGGTATCGTGCGCGGCCGGTCACAAATCGGCCGAGGCTTAGGGTGGCTTCGCCCAAGAAGGACATCATGCTGACGGCCTCTTTCCAGATAGAGAGGCTGGCATTCCCGATGCGTTCGAGGAGCGGGCTGGATGTTTCGGTTCGCCGTGCGCCTTTTCGTTCCTCAACCGCCAGAGAGAGGGCGATTAGGGCTAAGGCGCCTTCTGGGATGGTGCTTGTGTCTAGTGTGACGTTTTTCTCCGCACAGGCCTTTTGAATATTGAGCAGGTAGACGGCGAGGGCGGAGTCCCAGTCGGAGATGCCAGAACCGACCACGCGAAGTGTTTGCTTGGCTGCCGCTGCGTTGGTGATGGCCTCTTTGGCGTCTGGGAGCTTGGCGCCGAGTGTGATCGCGCCGGAGAGCACAATGGTGTACTCGTTGGTATTAGTCTGTGGTGATTCCTGCACGCTGCTCCCTTTTCTGGCAAAAAGCCAGTCCGCCTAATGTAGAGGAGAACGCATTGTGGGGGAAGCGCATTATGGATGATTTCTCGTGAAAATAGGGCTCCCTAGAGAGGTGTTCCGTGAGCGCGACTCGCCGAGGCGTTTATTCGGCTGGGGCAGGGCTCTTCACTCTGTAAAAACAGGCGAAGAGGACTGGGACCACGATGAGGGTCAGGACAGTCGCGAAGGCTAGACCGAACATAACCGTGACGGCCATCGAGGCGAAGAAGGCGTCGGGGACGAGAGGGATCATGCCGAGGACGGTGGTGAGGGCGGCCATGGATACAGGGCGCAGGCGGCTGAGGCCGGAGTCGATGATGGCGGTGAAGGGGTCTTTGCCTGAGGATTGCTGTAGATTGATTTCGTCGATGAGGACGATCGCGTTTTTGATCAGCATACCTACCAGACTCAAGAAGCCGAGCAGTGCCATGAATCCGAAGGGTTGGTCCGTGACGAGCAGGCCGACTGTGACGCCGATGAGGGCGAGGGGCACGGTGAGGAAGATGATGGCGGGCTGTTTGATGGAGTTGAAGAGGCAGATGGTGATGAAGACCATGCCGAGGAAGACGAGGGGCAGGATCGCGCTTAGGCTGGCTTGAGCGTCTTTCGAATTCTCGTATTCGCCGCCCCATTCGAGGGTGTAGCCGGTGAGTCCCATGCTGGCCTCGAGCTCTTTGTAGCGTTTCTCCATTACTGGGCGGATCTTTTCGAAGGAGGTAGAAGCTTCGCCGGTTTGTGGGTCGCACATGACTGTGATGGTCGGGACGCGGTTCAGACGGCGGATGATGGTGTTCTCTGAGGAGCTTTCGAAGCCGAGGACGACTTGGCTGAGGGGAATCATGCCTTGAGCAACGGGGCTCCATATCTGGAGTCCGCGCAGGGCTTGAACATCGCTGCGATCGCTCTCTTGGTGGCGGCTAACGATAGGGATGAGTAGATCGTTTTCGCGATACTGGCCGATGGTCTTGCCGGTGACGGCGGTCTGTAGGACATCGGAGATTTGGGCGCGGGTAATTCCAGCGTTGCGGGCCTGAGTGTCGGCGATGATGGGGCGAACGGTGGGGACGCGATGGCGCCAATCGTCGACGATGTCACCAATGTTTGGATCGGAGCGGAAGACGAGCTTCGCTTCGCGGGCGAGGATCCGGAGTGTATCAGCGTCGGGGCCGCGGAACCGGACTTGAATTTTTTGAGGGTCGCCGGGACCGAGCATGAACTTACGAATGAAGGCTTGTGCATTTGGAAAGTTTTCTTCGATGTAGTCTTTGAAGTTCGGGATCTTCTTATCAATCATCTTTTGGTCGTCGATGCCAACCAAGCCGATGGCGTAGGCGGAGTTGGGTTCTTCTGGCGTGTAGGTGAGGAGGAAACGAGGGGCGCCGCCACCGATGAACATGGAGATGTCGCCGACCCCTTCTTCTTCCATAAGCCGTTCTTCGAATTGTTTGATCTGTGCTTCGGTGCTGCTGATGTGTTCCCCTTGGGGCAGCCAGAAGTGGACCATGAGTTGGGGGCGTGTGGATGGGGGGAAGAAGCTTTGTTTGACGTAGCCGAACCCGAAGACTGAGGCGGCTAGCATCGCGATCAAGACGATGATCGTTACCCAGCGTCGACGGATGCAGGTCGTTAAGAAGGACTTGTAGATTGTAAAGAGGACTCCTGCGTAAGGGTCGCTTTCTTCACCATCCCCTGTTTTCACCTTTAGAAACATCACGCCGAAGAGGGGCGTGAGGGTGATGGCGAGGATCCAGCTGAGGGTGAGGGAATACATGATCACTAAGAAGAGGGATCGGCAGTATTCGCCGGTGTTATCCTGTGAGGCACCGATCGCGGCGAAGGCGAGGATGGCGACAATGGTGGCTCCGAAAAGTGGCCAGGTGGTTTGTTTGACGATTTTGACGGCCGATTCGATGCGTTTCATGCCGCTCTGCATATTGACGAGGATGCCTTCGACCACGACGATGGCATTGTCTACCAGCATACCGAGGGCGATGATCAATGCCCCTAGGCTGATGCGCTCGAGCATCACGCCCTGCGTCTTCATCACGATGAAGGTGCCGAGTACGGTGAGAATTAGAATGGCCCCAATCAGAAGGGAGCTGCGAAGACCCATTGCAATGATGAGGACACCGATGACGATGGCCACGGCCTCGAGTAGGCTGATGATGAAGCCGCTGATACTTGCGACCACCGCGTCGGACTGCATAGAGATGATGCCGAGTTCGATGCCGATGGGGGTTTGAGCTTGTAGCTCATGAAGACGTTTTTTGATGCCGGTTCCTACGGTGACGACGTTTCCGCCGCTTACCGTTGAGATGCCGAGTCCGATGGCGGGGCGACCGTTGAAGCGGATGATGTTTGAGGGGGGGTCCTTGTAGTCGCGATAGACCTTTGCGACGTCTTTGACGAATACCTTGCTGGGTTTTCCGTCTGGCTGAAGGATGAGTAGATTCGCAATGTCCTCAACCGAGTTCACCTGACCTGATGGATCAATGCGTAGATAGCGACTGCCAATTTGAATATTACCTGCAGGCACAATCGCGTTCTGTCCTGACAGGGTGTTCACCAGCATGTCCTCAGAGATGCCTAGTTGGGACATGCGGGTGCTTGAGAATTCGATGTAGATCGTTTCGGGGAGTTCGCCGAAGGTTGCAATTTTTCCGACGTCTTCGATTAGGAGGAGTTCGCGTCGTAGAAGGTCGGCGTGTGTTTTGAGTTCTGCATAGGAGTATCCATCCCCGTAGACCGCGTAGAGGATGCCGAAGACATCTCCAAAGTCATCATTGACGATGGATGTGCCGGCGCCGGGAGGGAGATTCTTTTGGGCATCGTTTACTTTACGGCGAAGTTCATCCCAGACTTGTGGAAGCATGCTTTTGTTATAGTTCGGTTTGATATCGACTGTGACGATGGACAGGCCTGACTTGGAATTGCTTCGCACTTCGTCGATCTGGCCGAGTTGTTGGATGGCCATTTCAATCTTGTCGGTGACCTCTTCCGCGACTTGTTGAGCTGAGGCGCCGGGGTAAAATGTCACGACTTGGGCACTTTTGATTGTGAATTCGGGGTCTTCGAGTCGACCCAATTGGCTATAAGCCTGTATGCCACCCACCAATAGAATAGCGGTGAGCACGAAAGAGACGACTTTGTAACGGATAGCTGCTTCGGCAATATTCATGATGGGTGGGCCTTAGGATCCTGGGTTCAGGAGCAAGACTTTTTGTCCTTCTTGAAGGACGTGAGCTCCTGCGGCGGCGATGCGGTCGCCGACCTGAAGGCCAGAGGTGATCAGAATGTTATCGCCTGTCATTTCTCCGACAGCCACGTTCTTGCGCGAGACAGAGTAGATGGTGTCGGACTCCTTCTGTAGTAGCCAGACGTAGTATTGTCCGAGTCCATCGACGGGGCAGGAGTCGAGTGGTGCGAGAAGAGGGGCGTCGGGTTCTGTTGCTTGGACCACGGGTGGGACTTCGTTCACCATGGCGGTCATGCCTGGGAGCACGGTGACATCCGTCGGGGCATCCATCACGAAGGTCGCGGTGAATGTTTGGGTGGCGGGATCGGCCTCTGTAGAGAACTCCTTTAAGGTCAACGGAAACTGTCGGCCGTGGAAGTAGTCGAAGGTCGCATAGAAGCTGGCTTTCGTTTTGTTCGTCCCATTTCTCTTCCGGTCGGGATTAATGAGCGCCAGCCGTGATTCAGGGATGCTGGCAATGATCTCGATCTGAGCCAAGCTTTGGAGCGTGATGATTGGCTGTTTAGCTTGGATGTTTTCGAATGACTTGACCAGGGTTCTGGCAACTGTTGAGTCGAAGCGAGCGGTCAATTGGGTGTCCTCGACCGCTTTGGTCCGGATCGCGAGATCGGCGTCGGCTTTGTCGAAGCCCGCTTGTGCATTGCTAACCTCTTGATCGGAGACAGCGTTCGATTTCGCGGCGATCTTGATGCGATCAAGTTGTGCTTTGGCGCGATCCTTTTCTGCCTGCGCCGCCTTTGCTGCATTTTTGTAGTCGCGACTGTCGAGTGTGGCAAGGACTTGTCCGGCTTTCACCTGGTCGCCTTCTTTAACAAGAAGTTGTTTGACGGTGCCGGAGACCTCGAAGGCGATGGTTGCGGAGTCACCTGCATTGGCTTTCGCGGGATAGCGCCAGGTAGGGCCGGTGTCACCCGTACCCATGACGACTGTTTTGAGCGGCCGGATGACGGGTTCCTCAGAGGGAGTCTCGGGGCGCCAATCGATGACGAAGATGGATATTACGGCTGCTGCTACGATACCGGCGCCGACTGCTTTTGCGCGGGGGGTGCTCTGGCTTAGGGATTTAATCATGGTTGGTCTTCTTCTCCGGGTTCGGTTGGTTCGGGTTTCCAGCCGCCACCCAGTGCTTTGTAGAGCTGGGCGTAATTTTTGCTTAGTGTTCCATTACTTGTAGCGAGTGTGTCCTGCTGCGAAGTTAGGCTGCGCTGCATATCGAGGACATTTTGAAAGTCGGTGAGGCCGGCGCGATACAGATCGCCCACTTGTTTTGTGGAAAGTTCGGCTGCGGTCACGGCCGCTGTTAGATTCTCGTTGCGAATTCGTTCTTCCGCGAGTGAGACCATAGCATTTTCGACTTCTTCGAGTGCTGTGAGTACCGTCTTCTCATAGGCGAGCCTGGATTGTTCCGTCCGGGACTCCTCCACCTTGATCGCATTGCGGGTGCGTTTACCATCGAAAAGGTTCCAGCGAACCGAGGGCCCGAATCGATAGGTGAGGCTGCCGCTCTCGAGCAGGTCGCTTGTGTTTGGGGCTTCGAGGGCGAGTGTTCCTGGAAGCGTGAAGCTGGGGTAGAGCCCCGCTTTAGTAACGCCGATGCGAGCGTGTTGGGAGGCGAGCGTGCGCTCGGCCTGGCGAATGTCGGGGCGTTGGCGAAGAAGATCAGTGGGGAGCCCCACGGCAATTGTACCTGAGGGGATGGGTATTTTTCCTGCACCAGAGAGCGTGTCGTGCAGGGCTGAGGGTGCTTGGCCGGTGAGGACGCTGAGCCGATTAATAGAGCGCGCGAGTTGGACGCGCAAGGATGGAATAGACGATTTGGTGATGGCTAGAATGAGTTCCGCCTGCCGTACATCGAGTTCGGGTACCAGGCCTGCCTTGTTGCGGTCGATGCTTAGCTTTAGCATGTCGCCTTGCAGTTTCGCGTTACGGGTGGAGAGACGGATGCGTTCCTGTAGTGAGCGTGTGTCGATATAAGTGGTGGCTACCTCGGCATAGAGGATGACGAGTAAATCTCGGTAGCTTTCGCCTGTGCCGGCATAGGCGGCGTCCGCAGATTCGATCGATCGCCGGACGCGACCCCAGAGATCGAGTTCCCAGCCGACACTGCCGCCGAGTTGGTAAAGTGAGCTTTCTCGGTCGATGCCGTCGGGTAGAAAGGGGAGGGTGGCCTCGCTCGTGCGGGTTGTGAGTGCAGCTGCCGTACCGTTTACTTGTGGAAGGCGTTCCCCCTTCGAGATGCCCAGACGGTGGCGAGCTTCATTGATGCGTTCAACGGCGATCTTGAGGTCGATGTTGCCGGCGGCGGTCAATGTGATCAATGAGTTGAGCGTGGGGTCTTCGTAGCGGGTCCACCATGAGGATAGTGTGGGGGTCGTGCTTTCGAAATCCTTCATTAAGGAAATCGTCCAAGCGTCGGGTGTCGAGGGGCTTGGGGCCGTATATTCTGGGCCGACGGTTAAGCAGCCCTGAAAGAGGGCGAGAGAGGCGAGAGAGACGAAAAACGAGCGAGTTTGGTGTGTTGTCATGGGAGCTAAGAATAGTAGAGGGGCTGGGGCTGAACAACACATAAGGTGACTAATCGTTAGTTGTGTATTGGAGGGGGGTGTTTGGTCGAAAACTCGGGTTTTGGTTAAGAAACGTGTGCCGGATGACGATTGCCATCTAGGCGAGGGGGCGGTTGGGGTTTTTGATATTCTTGCTGCGCCGGTTCGATGCCGAGCTCTCACATCCGACTGAAGAGTTTTGGAGATAGTGGTGCTGCTGAGGCTTGACTGAGTGCTCGATGGGAAAGTGGCACAGAGTAAACCATTTTGTCGGCGGGTATTTGACCCTACGAAGGCGTGAAACCTGTCTTTACTTGATGGCGCGTGTCGGCAACGGTCTCTTCTCGGATTTTGTTCGTGCGACGGGGTTGTCGACATCGTATTTCTTGCGGAGGCTGGCGAGTTCTGTTTTTAGCCGTGTGACGGTGGCTGCGTATTCTGGATTGTCGTATTGGCTTTTCATTTCGGAGGGGTCGGTTTTGAGATCGAAAAACTCCCACTCCTCGCCATTGGGTACGTCTTTTCCGTAGTAGCGGATGAGCTTATAGCGTTTTTCGGCCACGCCTTCGTGCTTACGTACCGAGTGGTAGCCAGGGTACTCGTAGTAGTGATAATAGAGGGATGTGCGCCAATCTTCGGGCGTTTCTCCTTTGAGCAATGGGACGAGGCTTCGTCCCTGCATATCGTCCGGTATTGGGATGCCGGCGATATCGAGGAAGGTCTCGGCGAAATCGATGTTCTGGACGAGGTCTGTGTTTTCCGATCCGGGTTTGATCTTTCCGGGCCACTTGGCGATGAATGGGGTGCGAAAAGACTCTTCATACATGAAGCGTTTGTCGAACCAGCCATGTTCGCCTAGATAGAATCCCTGATCGGCGGAGTACATGACGACCGTGTTCTTGTCGAGCCCACTCTCTTTTATGTATGCAAGGAGTCGTCCGACGTTTTCATCCACGCCGGCGATGCATCCGAGGTAGTCTTGCATATAGGCCTGATACTTCCAGCGGATGAGATCCTTGCCTTCAGGTTTGTGTTTGTCGAGATAGGCTTTGCGCTCTGGGAGGTGAGCTTTCACATCGATGCGCATCTTCATCGTGATGTCGATGGACATATCTTGTTTGTGGGCGGCAGTCCCGCGCCCCTCATAGTTGTCAAAGAGACTGTCTGGCTCCGGAAATGTTTTCTTTCGGAAGACCTTGGCGATTCGTGGTGCGGGTTCCCAGTGGCGATGCGGGGCTTTGTAATGAACCATAGCCATAAAGGGTTTTGATTTATCGCGCGTGTTCTTTAGCCAGTTGAGTGCTCTGTCGGTAATGATGTCTGTGGAGTGCCCCTCGTAGGTTGTTCTGCCTGTTTCAGTGACGAAGACGGGGTTCTTGTAGCGGCCCTGGCCGGGGAGTACTTCCCAGTAGTCGAATCCTTGCATGGCGCCATTGAGGTGGATTTTCCCGATCATGGCAGTTAGGTAGCCGTTTTTTTGGAGCAACTTCTGGAACTGTGCTTGGTCGTGATCGAATTTTCCGTAGTTATCATACTTACCCGTCTTGTGGCTGTGCTTCCCGGTTAACAGGGTCGCTCTGCTGGGTGCGCAGATCGAATTGCCGACGTATGCCTTTTTAAAAATCATGCCGGACTTGGCGATGCTGTCGATGTTTGGGGTGAGGTTGAATGCCTCAAGACGTCCGCCGTATGCGCCGATGGCCTGATAGGCGTGATCGTCTGAGAAGAGCCAGAGGATGTTGGGGCGTTGATCGGCTGCTTGTAGAGAGAGGGCCGCGGTAAAAAACATGAGTGTAAGGAGTCGGGTCATTCGTATTCTCCGTGTTGGGTGTGGTTAGTTACACGGGTGATACGTTTATCATGAAGAGGATGTGACCGCGAGTATGGAGAATAGGCCCATGAGGCTTAATTCTGGATGAGGGGGGTCTGGCCGAGACCTATTTCTTGCGTGAGCTGCCTTATGCAGGGTCTGGCATCCCTGTGGCGGGATGGGCGAACGGGTAAAGACTTACTTCTTTGCTTTGATCGTAGCCTGAACGGCTGCTTTCTTGCGTTTGAGGTAATCTTTACGACGTTTACGCTTAACTCGTACTTTTAGTTGTTGTCCCATAGCGCGCGAAATTTAACGAGATGCTGGGGGGATGTCAAATTAAAAGTGGGCTGGCCATAGGCGCGTTGTGTCGATAGGGTGGCTAAATGGTTTATTTGGACAACAATGCGACAACGCAGCCGGATCCTGAGGTGGTGGATGCGATGCGGCCGTTTTTCGACACGCTTTGGGGAAATCCCTCGAGTGTGCATGAGTTTGGTGCTCAGGTTCGGGGTCATCTGGACGCGGCGCGGGCACAGGTGGCAGCCTTGATTGGCGCGGACGCCACAGAGATCGTTTTCACTGGGTGTGGGACGGAGAGTAACAATATGGTGCTCTCAAGAGCGCTGGAGATCGACCAAGGGCCCGAGCGAGTGATTACCACTGCTGTTGAGCATTCGTGCGTTCTGGAGCCGTGTAAGCGTCTAGAGAAGGCCGGTGTGTCGGTTTCGCGACTGGGTGTGGATACGAACGGTCTGCCGGATACGGATAGGCTATCGTCGCTGCTGGATCGTCCGGCATTACTTAGCATGATGTGGGCGAACAATGAGACGGGCGTCGTGATGCCGGTGGCGGCCGCTGCGACTCAGGTGAAGGCTGCGGGCGGATGGGTGCATACAGATGCCATTCAGGCGGCTGGCAAGGTGCCGATTGATGTGAAGGCGTCTAATGTGGATTTTCTCTCATTGTCTGGGCATAAGCTCTATGCCCCGAAGGGTGTTGGGGCTTTGTTTGTGAGGCGTGGGATTCGTTTGCCGGCCTTGTTGAGCGGTGGACATCATGAGAATGGGTTTCGTGGTGGGACAGAAAACGTGGCGTCGATCGTGGGCTTTGGAAAAGCGTGTGAGTTAGCCAAGGCGCGTCTCGAGGAGGATGCGCGGCGAGTCACAGAGTTGCGGGATCGCTTCCAGCGTGGCGTGTTGGAGCTGAGTCCGGACGCGCGGGTGAACGGAGGCGAGGTGGATCGATTGCCGAACACCTTGAGCGTGAGCTTTAAGGGGCGTGAAAGCGACTCCCTGCTATTTGCCTTGAGCGATGCGGGCGTGGCGGCGGCGGCGGGTGCGACCTGTTCGACTGGCGTGATGGAAGTGTCGCATGTGATTCGTGCGATGAAGGTGCCACGGGCGTATGAAGCGGGGACTTTGCGGTTCAGCTTAGGTCGCAAGACGACGTCGGTTGAGGTTGACGAGGCCCTGCGCATACTCGCTGACGTATTGGGCTGATTGATGTTCGGGCTAGCCGATTCCTTAGGGGCACAAAAAAGGCGGAGCTTTTTGGGCTCCGCCTTTTTGCTTAATTAGGGATCGATCAGTCATCGGATGAGAGTTTCGCTCTGCGAGCGGCGATGACTTCTTCCTGGATGTAGCTCGGAGCAGCCATATATTTGTCGAACTCCATGCTGTAGGTGGCTTTGCCGGCGGTTAGCGAGCGTACCGCGGTCGAGTAACCGAACATTTCCGCGAGAGGGATAGATGCATGAACGACGTTGATGTCGCCGCGGCTATCCATACCGTTAATGATTCCGCGGCGTGAGCTCAAGTCACCAATAACGGGTCCCTGGTACTCCTCTGGAGTTTCGACTTCCACTTTCATGATAGGCTCGAGAATCTGAGGGTCGCCATTGCGGATCGCGGTACGCATTGCGTTGCGAGCACAGATACGGAAGGCCATATCACTGGAGTCCACGTCATGGTATTTTCCGTCTTTCAGAATCACGCGAACACTGACCACTGGGAAGGCGGCTAGAGGGCCGTCGTCCATCACGTCATTGAAGCCTTTTTCACAAGCACCGATATATTCTTGAGGAATGTTACCACCCTTGACGGAGTTAACAAATTCGACAGGGACGTCGGACTCGTTCGGGTCCATGGGCTCGATTTCGCCAATGACCATCGCGAACTGACCTGATCCACCGGACTGCTTCTTGTGGGTGTAGCTGAACTGGACCAATTTGGTGATCGCTTCGCGGTAGTTCACCTGAGGCGGACCCACTTCGACGCCTGCGCCGTATTCGCGCTTCATGCGTTCGATGTAGATGTCGAGATGCAGTTCGCCCATGCCGGAGATGATCGTTTCACCGGATTCCTCATCGGTCCGAACCTTGAAGGTTGGATCCTCTTTGATGAAACGGCTGAGTGCCTTGCTCATCTTTTCGTAGTCTTGAGTCTCGGGGCAGCTCACCGAGTAAGAGATCACGGGATCCGCGACGAACATCGATTCGCAGGTTACCTTAATGTCTTGGCTACAGAAGGTGTCACCCGACGCGCAATCCACACCGACCATGGCAACGATATCGCCAGCTTCGGCCTTATCGATATTCTCGCGATCGTTGGAGTGCATGCGGATTAGGCGACCTAGGCGGAGTTTTTGTTTTGTCCGCATATTGTAGACGTTCATGCCCTTTTCCAAGGTGCCCTGATAAACACGAGTGTAGGTGAGTTGTCCGAACTCATCGTCGGTGATTTTGAATGCCAGACAGACGAGAGGCTTCTTTGGGTCGGGCTCGAGCAGGATCTCTACCTCTTCGTTTCCGACTTCTTTGGCCTTCATCTTTTCGGCCTCGATCGGCGTCGGTAGGAACTTGATTACAGCATCGCAAAGTTGTTGAACGCCGACGTTCTTGAAGGCGGATCCCATGTATACGGGCGTAAGCTGGAGAGTCTGCACGCCGAGCTTGATCGCTGCGTTGATATCTTTTTCGGCGATTTCCTTCTCTTCGAGCAGGTCTTCCATCATTTGTTCGTCGAACATAGAGAGTGCTTCGAGCATTTCAGCGCGTTTTTCTTCAGCGGCATCCTTCATGTCAGCGGGGATGTCGATCTCTGTCACCGTTTCGCCTTTTTCGCCTTCGTAGATATAGCCCTTCATCGTTACGAGGTCGACAGCGCCTTTTAGATCACCTTCGATTCCGATGGGCAGTTGCATCATCACTGCGTTGTGGTGGAGTTTGTCGCATAGATCGGCGGTCACCTTGAGGGGGTCGGCACCGGTGCGGTCGAGCTTGTTGATGAAGGCCATGCAGGGAACGCGATAGCGTTTCATCTGCCGATCGACCGTGATGGACTGTGACTGAACGCCAGATACACCGCAAAGAACGAGGATGGCACCATCCAGCACGCGCAGTGAACGTTCCACTTCGACTGTGAAGTCGACGTGACCAGGTGTGTCGATGATGTTGATTTTCTTGTCTTTCCAAAACACGGTGGTTGCAGCGGACGTGATGGTGATGCCTTTTTCTTTCTCGGGTTCCATGTGGTCCATGGTGGCGCCGTCGCCGCCGCCACGCACTTCTTCGATTTTGTGAATACGCCCGCAGTAGTAGAGAATGCGTTCGGTGAGGGTTGTCTTTCCGCTGTCGATGTGGGCGGAGATGCCGATGTTGTGCGTAATTCCGATGTCACTCATGGTTGTGTTCCTTAGTTGATAAAATGTCAGACCAGTCTTATGTGTCACGCCCCGCGTTATTTAGGACGCGAGACACGGGAAATTCAAAAGCCCGATATCATGGGGGCTTTCAGGGGGCAAATCAAGTGTAATGTCGGAGTTTTCGGGTGTGAAACTTAGAGCGGAGGTCGGGAGTGCTGGGGGCGTGTGCTGCAATGGCGGTCGGAGGGGCAGTCGGGGCGATTTCTCGCCTTCTTTTGCTAGGAATATGCGGCGCTGCTCTATAGGTTGGCACGAGGAGAATTTGATATGACTAAAGGGAAAACAATTATCGTCCGGCTCGTGCTGGCCGTTGTGGTGTTGGTGGTGGTGGTTTTGGGGGGACTGCAGTATGTGTTGCAGAATCGGCTGAATGATGTGTTTGCGGAGGTTTTACCCGCTCTTAAGGCTGAAAAAGGCGTCGATGTGTCGATTGGAAATGCGAGCGTCAACGCTTTCGGTGGGTCGGCACTCATTGAAGGTTTGCAGATTGCCAACATGGGGGCTGGGTATGGTTCTGGCCAAGCGGCAACGATCGACTCGTTGAGCATCGAACTCGGCTTATTGAACCTGATCAAGGGGACCCTGAACGCGGATCGTTTGGAGCTTCAAGACTTCGATTTCAATTTGATTCGAAATGCTGACAATCGGCTGAATGTGAATGATTTAAGCTCGGCCGTGATTGGCCGCGATGTCATCCCTATGCCAACGATCAAGGGGGTCGTGAGCGACGTTGGTGACTCCGTGCCGGAACCGATTGCTGAGGCGCCTGCGGCTGTAGTCGTTGAAGAGGCTTCTGAGCCCATGCCGATACGAATCGGAAGTTTGTCTATTAATGGACAGCTTGAGTATATTGATTATCGCATCGTGGAGGAGGTGGCGTTGGTTACGGGGAAGCCTGCGGGCGATCCTTTTCGTCTGGCGATGGATCTCTCAACGCGCCTGGAGAATATACATTATCTACAAGGAGGAGAGTGGGGGACGATTCGGATCACGGGGAATCTGGCTGGTAAGGTCGACGTGATTAAGGTGGACCTGTCAGGAGATATCGGGCCGATTACGGATCCGGACAAAATCGACCTGAAGTTGCAGGGCACCATTTCCGAAGTGGACTTAAAGCTCTTCGAAGTGTTTGGTGCGGGAGAAGATCCTCCTATGACGAGCGAGCATCCCGGTGAGATACAAGTCAACCTTGAGAGTGTTGCAGGACAGGTGAATGCTGGGGTTTCCAGGGTTGTTCTTCGGTTTAAAGACGTGTTGTTATCTGAAAAGTTAGAGAAGAAGTATCATGTTGCGCGTCTGCCATATATCACGATTCCGATGGAGCTGTCTGGTCCGCTAAATTCGATGAAGTTGGAGAAGCCGAAAACGGGTGATGTGATTATTGCGTCGATTTTGGAGAGTGCGGGTGATGAGGCGGTGAAGCAGGAGCTGAAAGACAAAGCCAGCGAGGCGATCATGAAATCCGACAAGCTCGATAAGTATTTGGATGAAGACGACAAGAAGAAGTTGAACAAGGCGCTGCAAGGCTTGTTTTAAGCGGCGCGACAGGGCGTAGGCACCGCGTTGCGGTACATAAAATATTTCAGGGTTTGGTTAAGGTATTATGGCTCAGGTTAAAGAAAGTCCGTTTGTTCATCTGCACTGCCACACGCAGTACAGTTTGTTGGACGGGGCATGTAAGCCGAAGGAAGTGTTGGATATCGCGGCGGAAGACGGCATGTCCGCGATGGCGATCACCGATCACGGGGTGATGTATGGAGCCATTGACTTCTACAAGCGCGCGAGAGCGGTAGGTGTCAAACCGATCATCGGCTGCGAAGTGTATGTCGCGGTGGGCAGCCGGCACGACCGTAAGATCGAGCGGACTGCCAAAGGCAAAACCAATTACAACCACCTAGTCTTGCTTGCTGAAAACGAGATTGGGTACAGCAACTTATGCAAATTAGTTTCCTACGGACACCTGGAGGGGTTTTATTATAAGCCGCGTATTGATAAGGAGTTGCTTGCTGAGTATAGCGAGGGACTCATCGGCTTGTCCGGCTGTTTAGCGGGTGCGGTAGCGCAATCCATCCTGTATGAGGACGTGCAGACCGCTTTGCAGGTCGCGGGTGAGCATGCGGATATCATGGGGCGTGATAATTTTTATCTCGAGATACAGGATCACTCCTTGCAAGAGCAGCGTATCGTGAACAAAGGGATGATGGAGTTGATTGGAAAGTCGGGCTTACCGATTGTGGCGACCAACGACGTTCATTATCTTGAGAAGAATCATGCGGTTGCGCATGAGGTCATGTTGTGTATGCAGACGGGAACGATGATGAGTGACCCAAAACGCATGCGATATGGACCGCACGAATTCTACTTTAAGCGCGGTCATGAGATGGCGCATTTATTTCGGGATATTCCTGATGCCGTGTCTAACACCTTGGAGATCTCTCGACGGTGCAACATGGAGATTGATTTCGGGACCTTGCACTTTCCGACCTACGAGGTTCCGGAGGGGTTTACTCAGAAGTCGTACCTCATCAAATTGTGCAAAGACGGGATTCATGATCTTTACGATATCGAGGATTTGGACAAGCCAAAGAATCCTGACGAAAAGGTTGTGCACGAGCGGTTCTATTATGAGATGGGGATTATTGAGAAGACCGGCTTCATCAATTACTTCCTCGTGGTGTGGGACTTCGTTCGCTACGCGAAAGACAACAAAATACCGGTGGGTCCGGGACGTGGATCCGGCGCGGGGAGCATGATGGCGTATGCGCTGAGTATCACGACCTTGTGTCCCTTGAAATATGGATTGATTTTTGAGCGGTTCTTGAACCCCGAACGCGTGTCTGCGCCCGACTTTGATATCGATTTTTGCCAGGCCCGTCGCGGCGAAGTGATTGAGTATGTGAAGAAGAAGTATGGTCGCGAAAATGTTGCGCAGATCACCACGTTCGGAACGCTGGGTGCGAAGACCGTCATTCGGGATATCGGGCGCGTGCTGGAAATTCCGTATTCTGAGTGTGACCGTTTGTCCAAGATGATTCCTGAAGAGCCGGGCATGACCTTGAAGAAGGCGATGGAGATGAATCCGGAGCTGAAGTCCGAATCGAAAAACAATGAGAATTGCAAACGCATCCTCGAATTTGCGGGCCCTCTGGAAGGTTTGTGCCGGCAGCCGGGCACACATGCAGCTGGTGTGGTGATTGGTGAAAAGCCGCTGATTGAGCTGATCCCTCTAGCGCGTGACAAGGAGGGCGACCCTATCACGCAGTACACCATGGAGCCGCTCGGTGAAATTGGTTTGCTGAAGATGGATTTTCTGGGACTTAAAACCCTGACGGTACTTCACGAAGCCGTGGAGTTGATCTCCGAAATTCATGGAGTTGAAATTGATGTTGAAGCTCTTCCTCTGGATGATCAGCTGACCTACGACCTGTTGCGGCGTGGCGATACAGTGGGCGTGTTTCAGTTGGAGTCATCTGGCATGCGGGATTTGATCCGACGCGTGGATGTGTCGCGTATTGAACATCTTACAGCGATGATTGCGTTATATCGACCGGGTCCGATGAACATGTTGGACAGTTACGTGGATCGGAAGTTGGGTCGAGAGAAGATCGAATATGACCACCCCTTGCTTGAGCCCATTCTGGAAGAGACTTACGGAGTGATGATTTATCAGGAGCAGGTACAGAAGGCGGCTAACGTGCTGGCTGGCTTCTCGCTTGGCAAGGCGGACATTCTTCGGCGTGCGATGGGTAAGAAGAAGATCGAAGAAATGGTCACCCAGCGTAAGGACTTTGTGGCGGGATGCAAGGTCACGAATAACATAACCGAAAAGCTATCCGGGCATATTTTTGATACGCTCGAAAAATTTGCCGGGTACGGCTTCAATAAGTCGCACAGTGCGTCGTACGCTATGATTTCGTACCAGACGGCCTATTTGAAGGCGAACTACCCCGTGGAATACATGTCGGCGGTGCTTTCGGCTGAGATCGGTAACTCCGAGAAACTGTTGATCTTCATCAAAGAGACTCGTGATATGGGCTTGAATGTCTTGCCGCCAGATGTCAACGAGAGTGCTGCGCGTTTCCGGCCGGTCGGCGGTGATACGATCCGCTTCGGCTTGGCTGGGGTGAAGAATGTGGGCGCCGGCGCATCGCAATCCTTGGTGGATCATCGCCGTATACATGGTGAATTCAAGGGCGTGATGGATTTCTGTTCCCGCTTGGACGGCACGGTGGTGAATAAGAAGATTTTAGAAAATTTGACTCGTGCGGGAGCGTTTGACTCTTTCGGCATCCATCGAGCCAGACTCTTTTATGGTGTCGACTTTGTTGTGTCGCGCGCCGCGAGTGCTATGCGCGATCGGGC
>CAXMRT010000198.1:0-8162 GCA_964196025.1 uncultured Gemmatimonadales bacterium
AAAGTCGGCCGACAACAAATCGGACGAAAATGCCCACAGGGACACAGCAACGAGAACGGCGAGGTGCCGGATGACCCGCAAGCGCTTAGTAGAGAGTGTAATCACAGCTGAATACTAGACGGAGGACGATACCGCTTCAACCTGAAAACATCACATCCCGCCCGCGTAAAGGCGCTGAGTCTGACCCTGACAGGTCAAACTCATCAGAGTCACGATTCAATGAGAGCGTTTGAACTCAACGTCGTTTCCAGAAATCGCGCCACCTCATCCGCTGTCCTGCAGGCCAGCGCCCCGCGAGCGAGCTCCTCGCACGATTCGGCACACAGCCCTCTCAAACGATCTTTAACCCGAAACACACGATCGGGCTGAACACTATACTCGCGCAGTCCCAGCCCCACAAATAGAGGTAACCATTCGATGTGGGCGGCAGCCTCACCGCAAAGACACAAGGACTTGCCACGCTTATCCGCCACGGTACATAGGTGGTCTAACATTTTTAACACGCTCGGATGCAGCACTGAAAAGTAGTCGGCCACCGATTCATTGTTGCGATCAACCGCAAGAGAGTACTGAATCAAGTCGTTCGTCCCGATGTTAAACACGTCAAACTCATCGACATAATCCTCAAAACTAAAGACGACACTCGGCACTTCCAACATCATCCCATAGCGAACCGTCCCCTTCTCAACACCCAACTCGCTCTCAACCGCACCGGTGTGCTGCGAGATAGCGTCCAGCTCTTTCCAACCGGAGATGAGCGGAAACATAATAGAATCCTCAACACCCGCCGCCCGGATCAGAGCTCGAAGCTGTGTCCGAAGCAAATCCGGATTGTCGATCAACATCCGCATCGACCGATTACCCATAGCAGGGTTTTCTTCGTTCAGGGTCGACGAACCAAACGAGACTTTATCATTCCCCAAATCCAACATCCGAAACGTGACCGGCTTACCACCCATTTCTGATACGACTTTCGAATACACCTCAAACAACGTCTCTTCATCAGGCGGGGTTGCCGATGACAGATAGTCAATTTCGGTTCGGAACAATCCGATCCCGTCCGCCCCTAACGCCGCGGCGTGCGCGACCTCGCTCACCACATTGACCGTAGCCGAAACCCTACACGGCTCTCCAGAAGACAAGCTTACCCTTGAGGCGATCACCTCCGAGTCCGCGTCACTTACCGGCACGCCTTGCAGGATGCGGAGAGCCTGCTCATCTGGATTTAGCACCAGACGCTTGCCGGCTGTATCTAACAGCACCGCTTGCCCAGTGTGAGCAGGAAAATCGTCTTCAAACCCACACAACGACGGAATATTCAACGCCTGCAACAGTATCTGCGTGTGCGATGACGGGGTGCCCTCCCGAGCTATAACACCCAACACCCCCGCCCCATCCAAACTCAACACATCCGTCGGATGAACACGTGACAACAACACCACAGACCCACGTGCCTGAGCATAACGATCATCCTGCTTCTCTGCGTCCCCGGAAACCGACCCATACGCCTCTTGTACCAAGAGCCTAAGGTCAATAACATCGGCGGATCTGGCCCGGAAATATTCGTTTTCCGCCGAGCTCAGCTTCTCAACAAATACCCCAAACGTGTCAATAATTGCATCATCAACACTCTCTCCTCGTGCGAGACAATCCGACACTCCTTCAATCAAAACGGGATCTCCTGCCGAGAGAATTTGAAACTCCAGTATATCCGCTGAAGCAGAGCCAGCCGGCAAGGTGTCGTATAACGTTTTTAAACGTGTCTCAACCTGTTCAAACGCCGAGCGCAGAAGTCGCAAACGAGCGTCGAGACTCAGATCATCACGCCCTACATGCAAGCTATCCGAACGAGCCCCAACAATGAGCAATGTGCCCGAACAGGCTTCACCGGTACTGAGCCGGGAAAGGTGCTCCGCCTGAACAGGATCCTGTCTAGCGAGAGGTTCATCTGTTCCCGGAGACTCAGGCTCCCCCTGCCAGCTTAAACATTCGAGTTTCGACAATACGCCGTCCAGCTCATCATGCAAGGTTCCATCTCGCACCAAGGGCCGGCTACTCGCCTCCGAAACCATCAACTCAACCTCAGTCAAGGTGTGGTGGATTCGATAATATGTGTAAGCCGCCAAACAGACACCCACGGCCGGCGGCAGTCCAAACACAACAAAACTCGGAGCACCGCCAGCCCAAAGGCAATACGGCAATAGCGCTGTAATCAGGAATGCACCTAGAATCTTCCACTTGATACTAATATTCATCGCAATCCTCTATCCCGTTGTTCACCGCAACGCTCCACTCACCCTCATAATACGCCCTAACTGGAGAGTATGCACCAAAACAACGACTCGCATCACCCATTCCCCAACATCCCCGATTCACAAAAAGCCCTCCCCACAATGAACCCGCCCTGCATAATCCTCTGTACTCTCGGCACACAAGCTGATTACGCCCCACGTTCACGCCTGTTCGGGAAGATTTAAGGCACCATCACCACTCTAAACAAATACACACACGCCCTTCATCTAACATTCATAATTCAGGCGGATAATTGAATCGAAAGGTGGAGGTACATTATGAACAAACATCAGTTAAACTGTCGGTTTTTTTCCCAGGAAGATCTCCTGGCTGCGGGATGTCTAGATATCAACATGGCAATGTCTGCCGCAGAAGAGTCAATCCGTGAATACGAGGCGGGAAACGTTCTGTTCCCAGAAAAAATTGTTCAAATTTTTAATGATGAAACTCAGGAACGCATCAACTGCCTTCCAGCCACTTTTCTTAACAAGCATATCTGCGGCATGAAATGGGTATCCGTTTTCCCGCCGAACCCAGTCAAACACGGAGTCCAAAACTTATCGGCCGTAATCATTCTTTCTGAAATCGATCATGGATTCCCCATCGCATTCATGGAGGGCACATTATGCTCAAACATTCGTGTCGGAACCATGGGCGCACTGGCCGCCAAACATCTCGCACGGCAGGACTCAGAAACGATTGGCTTCATCGGCGCAGGAGAACAAGCGAAGATGCATCTCATCGCGATGAAGACCGCCATCCCCAGCCTCAAGGCGTGCAACGTGGGTGCTAAGCTGGATTCTGAAGAAGAACAATTCGTCAACGAAATGTCAGCCATCATCCCAGACATGACCTTTAAGGCCTGCAAGTCAGACCTCGAAGCGGCTGTGGCCGATGCCGAGATTATTGTCACCGCCACAAGCGCACAGGCACCCCTGCTCAAAGCGGACTGGATGAAGCCAGGTGCCTTCTACAGTCATGTTGGCGGCTGGGAAGATGAATACGACGTGGCTAAGCAGTGCGATAAAATTGTATGTGACGACTGGGAAACCGTAAAACACCGAACCCAGACCTTGAGTCGCATGTATAAAGACGGCGTCCTTACCGATGACGACATGCATGCAAATTTATCGGAACTGATCTGCGGAACGAAACCCGGTCGCGAAAGTGACGACGAACGCATCTATTTCAATGCTGTCGGCCTAGCCTACGTCGATGTCGGTATTGCTATGGCTATGCACGAACGCGCGCAAAAAACGGGCCTAGGACACGAACTGCAGATTCAAAACGAAATGATCTTCGAGCACGCAAAACTCAAAGATTGGGTCCGCTTTTAACACACAGGGTTTAACTTGTCCGCCGGTAGAGAAAGCACGTTCACCACGCCATGGCGTGGCAACTTGCGTCGAATCCGTTCCGTGGCCTACACGTCCTAAAGCCAACCAAGCGCCTTTCTCACCCCACCGAAACATCTCATCATCCTTGCACAATGCCTTTAAATCGCATATACTTATGTGATTAAAGGGAGTCACCTATGCATGTTCGCACACGACGCGTCAGCGTCTCGACCCAGATACAAAATATCCTGCTGAATATTCGCTACGCGTTTCGGCCCCACAAACCACTCCTAACCTTACGATTGGTCAAAACCCTAATCGGCGTCCACCTTTTCGGCACCCGCCCCCTACGCTATGTGGATGTGGCCATCCATTACGCGTGCAACCTCGAATGCGAACACTGCTTCGCAACCGTTCTGGATAACCCGAAACGGCCGCGCATGACACTTGAGGACTATCGCAAGATGGCCGACCAAGCCATGAGCGAGGGTGCTGTGAACTTTTCGTTCCAAGGCGGAGAGCCAACCGCAAATATAAAGAACCTGATCGAGATCATCGAACAGTTCTCCCCGCGAAAAAACCTAATCTCCGTCACCACGAACGGAACCTTGCTGGACGATGACAAAGTCGCTCAACTCCGACAAGCAGGCGTCGACATCCTAACCGTCAGCCTCGACAGTGGAATCCCAGAGGAACATGATGCCTTCCGCCGCAAGGAAGGCACTTTCGACTTAGTCATGCAAACCGTTGACCTTGCAAAAAAACACGGAATCAATGTGACCCTAGGCGCCACGGTCTGCCACTCGAATCTCCACAGTGAGGGCACTGAGAAATTATTCGCTATGGCAGAAGAGAAAAACCTCATACTCTTTCTCTCGCTTGCCGCGCCAGCGGGAGAATGGACCGGAGCAAACGACGACATTCTTCTCGACGAAGCGGATATGATCTACATCACCGAACTCGAAAACAAACATCTGTTTGTACGAACCGATTTTCGAGCCAACTGGAAACACAATGGCTGCGGGGCCATCAAAGAAATCCTGTACGTCACACCCTACGGAGACCTCTTTCCCTGCCCGTTTCTGCACTTCACCATCGGAAACGTGAAAGAGAGTTCACTACCTGCCATCCGCAAAAAAGGCTGTGAACTGATTCACTTCAAAAACTACCACCCAACCTGTCTCTGCGCCGAAGACAAGGGCTTCATCAAGTGCTACATGAGCGAAATATCGAAATCCACCCGCGACGGAAACTATATCACCGCAGAAGAACTCTATGAGCGGGTCGCGGACTCCAGCCAAACCTAGCCTCAATCGACCTGACGCGTCCCCTCTCTCCACGACACAATCATCACACGTTGCAGACCCTAACTAGGGATCCGCCGGGGTCCCCCTCTCCAACTGCGCTCCGCTTTATGCATTATGTGCGGAGTTCTTCCCGTTTATTGCAAACACCTCCAAGCGCCAACTAACGACACCTCCAGCCCGTTCGTCGCGTAACCACTTCATCACCAATGGCTTATGATATAGAAAATTTCTTGGCACAGTCCCTGCTATACAAGCGGCATGACTTACAAACGCTATAAAGGGGAACAGGAAATGAAAAGCACTGAACTTAGAACACACGCACTATCAGTCGTTGCCGCCTTAACACTCATCGTGGCTACCAGCGGGTGCGAGGATGCTGTAAAAGCTGTCGCAGACGTTGCCGAGGGCATCACAGGAGCCGACGTTGCCGAATTGGCCGTAGCCGCCATAATTGCTAATCAAGTGGATGATGATTATCAGGATTACTCCGGGCATGGAAACTCGTATAGAAGAAACATCAAGCGCGATAACGAGAACGCTCCTATACCCACCGTAGAACTCTCCTCCACTCCTTTTGGCAACGGAAAGGTCGGCGACGAGTATAGTCACATAGTGGTGGCTGATGTTAAAAACGGATCCGGCAGCTATACCCACCAGATGACAGTTTCTGACTCTCTTCCGCCGGGTCTAACAGCACATGTCAGCAACGAATACCTCACCATCCGCGGCACCCCTACCCAGCCCGGCACCTGGAACTTTACCGTCACTGCCCAGGCGACAGACACAAACACCGACATCAACCTTCTTCCAGATGAGGACACTTTTCAGATCACCATTCGCTAATTCACAACTATCAGTCACTAGTCAGAACGAACAGCGGTCAGCCCGTGCATTGTAGCATTTTCTTATTTAGCGGGAAAAGAGCCTGCGGCCTTAGAGCCTCTCCATACTTTTCAAGTCCGTCGGGGTGCCTGTGGCATCTTCAATCGCCTTGATGCCGTCATCTAAGCCCTTCATAAACTCGTCGCGTGCCCAAACGGGGAACTGAAGCGGTTTACCTGGGCCAAGATTCTCTTTGTAGTACTCCCGGGTCTTATAAAGGTTTGGCAGTTCTGACTTGGCGGCTGCCCCGTAACCCTTAAGCATGTCCATAATTTGGTATATGCGTTTCTGTGAACCGTGTTGCTTCATGTTGCGCACATATGCGGCACACAAAGGTATCGCCTCTTTGTATCGATTTTTAACCAAGACGCGTAGACCTTCTTCACGAATACCTGCATTAAACATAATGCCGCTTGGCGACGGATTTTCTACGGCCCAGACAATGTCCCCCCAGAGAGGCGCCAATTCTTCAGGAGTCATCATTTTGATGCTCTTCCCCACAAGCATTCGTGTCTGACCATCCGTATTCGGAATGAGCTTTTTTATCACGGGAACCAGCAGAGACCGGTCCACCCCCTTCATGTCACGTGCAATCAGTCCACGTGGCTCACCATTGACCCCCCCGCCCCATAAGACATAACTGATATAGCGTTGATGCATCTCGCGCGGGTCGTCAGCGCTTGTTCGGAGCGCCGACTTCAGCAGTACAGGCACCGCTTTTTCCCTAGCGGGCTTACCTATCGAACACAACGTCGCACCGGCCCGGAAGCGGATCCAACTATCGTCGTGCGACAGCAACGCAACCAAGGAATCAATAGCGGGTACGGCCTTGCCACCCTGTTTTTTCATGATACGGCGACCACCGAGAATGGTCTCACTATCACGACTGCCTAGCATCTTGATCACGGCCGGCACATGATTGCCAGACTTACGCCCCAATGCCTTTCCGGCCCGAATACGCATGGGTGGTGACCACGTGACGATCGTCCCTAATAGCTCCTCGGCCGATAAATTATCTAGGAAATCTGTATTCACCAGACCATGCCGAATCCAGGTACTATATCCCTCCCCAGCAAACAGGGTCTTTTTCAGAGCCTCACCGGTAAGCGCCTTGTCAACCTTGAGTCCTTTGCCTGTGACCTGAAGCTTCTTCGAACCCATGGCGTACATCAGTACACGTGCACCCGTCGTATCCCAGCCAGGTGTTGTGTGCTCTGAACCAGAACTATTCGCTCCGCCCTGGTAGGAGAACCCACCATCCCAACGACGCTCAAGATCGAAAAACCACTCCTGCTTTTTGATAAACGCGGCTGCTGCCTCGGGCCCGGCGCGCATGGCTCCTAGAGGCCCCCAGAGCATACCCCAATAGTTACCGGTATGCCCCTCCTCGCGTTCACCATAGGAGGCCACGGTCATGCGAGCGAAAAAACTGTAGGCTTCAGGATTATCAAGCAGATCAAAAAAGATGACAGCCAAGGAACAGCGCCCATTGCTGTCGTGCACCTCACGCGGAGAATGATCTCCATACGGGATATTGCCTTTACCCACAAAACTAGAAAAGAAGATCTCAGATTTACGAATCGCCTTCTCAACCACCGGGTCGTCAACACCACATTTCTGGTTCAACTTGAGGGATATTGCACAGACAAGCGACGGATTGCACATCGCCCCATAGCCACCCAGCACACCACTAGGCAACACATTGCCGTGGCCCCAGGTGCCGACCTGACTCTGCCCGCCTGCAAGATAGAGCGCCATATGTTTAATTTTGGGCAGCACCATCTTGTCACGAGTCAGCAGGTAATATTCTGACAGGAATATATTCATATACCCCATATTCCACGACGACATCCCATAAGCCTTTTTCACATCAAGCTTGCGGGCAAAGGCTCGGACCATGGGTAGATGCTTTGGATTGCCGTTGGCTAATAGGCCGAGGGCATTGACATAACCAGGAATCCCTCTGCCAATATTCTTCTTGGCAATATAGTCGCAGGCATCATCCAGAATTTTGTGAGACTTCGCACATTGCATGGGAGCCAAACGTGCGTAGGACCCCATGACTTTGAGCTGTAGCGTAACCGTTTCGGTCTCACCCTTCCGCCAGCGAAGCAACTTTAGTCGGCCTCTGTTCGCCGCCTTCTCAGCCACAGTAATGGCCGAGCCAAAGGCAATGCGGGCATCACTGTCGAACGCCTTGTTGCCAACCCCCATAATCACATCACCCACCGCAAGCACACCGTCAGCCGGCGACCCCTTCTCGACCTTGGTAATCAGTATTTGACGCGCGCTATCGGTGCGCAGCAACATCCCCCACATCCAACCACGAGCCCCGGTAGGTCCG
>CAXMRT010000199.1:0-12818 GCA_964196025.1 uncultured Gemmatimonadales bacterium
CGACTGGCTACAGGCGTCAGATGCGCACTCCCAGCTGACCTTCATTAAAGGGGATGTCCGGAATGCCGCTGAGATCGTGGCAGCCTTGGCGCCCGCGCCGGATGTTGTGTATCACATGGCCGGGCAGGTCGCCGTGACGACATCTGTAGAGTCTCCCATGGCCGATTTTGAAATCAATGCCCTCGGAACCATCAACGTGCTCGAGGCCATTCGGGCCGCTGCGCCGGAAGCCATCGTTTTGTATGCGTCGACCAACAAGGTTTACGGTGAACTCCCCCAGCTCGACGTCGAGGAAACCGAAACCGGTTATCGATATGCAGACCTCCCCTTTGGTGTGGCCGAAACTCAGGCCTTGGACTTTCACTCACCCTACGGCTGCTCCAAAGGCAGTGGTGATCAATACGTCCACGACTACGCGCGCATTTATGGTTTGCGCACAGTCGTTTTTCGGAAGTCATGTATTTATGGGACGCGCCAGTTTGGTGTTGAGGATCAAGGTTGGTTAGCTCATTTTTGCATCGCCGCAGTGAAGGGTCACTCCATACGGATTTACGGAAACGGAAAACAGGTTCGAGATTTACTTTGGATTGAGGACTTGGTCGCTGCGTATCGGGCTGCGGTTGCAAATATTGATGACGTGGCAGGAAGCGTGTTTAACATCGGTGGCGGACCGGACAACGCCCTGTCCATTTGGCAAGAGTTCAAGGGACATCTCGAGGAGCATGCGGGCTCGGTGGATGTGGATTTTCATGACTGGCGCCCTGGCGATCAGAAGTTGTATATCAGTGACATCCGGAAGGCTCAGCAACGCTTGGGCTGGGCACCGAGCGTCTCGCCCAGCGAAGGGGTTGAGCGACTTTGCCGTTGGATTAAGGATAACCCCGCGCTCTTTACCTGATCGCCATGCATATTTGCTATAGCATCGCGGACCAAAATTTCAATACGGCCCAGTCCATGGGCATTTGCAAGATATCACAAGGCTTGTTGACGGCTTTGGCGGCGGCGGACGATGTTTCCTTGGACGTGCTAGCGAATAGCGTGAATACGCCATCGGCCCCAGGGGCCAAGTTTCACGTCCATGACTCTCCGATTAGCGGGAAAGTTGGGCGAGTGATGTGGGACCAGTTCGGCTGCACAGCGGCGGCGGCTCGTACGGGAGCCGAATGGTTGTTTTTACCCAAGGGCTACGCCTCCTTTTTGAAACCCCCGCGCAGGCAGAAACAGGCCTGCTATGTGCATGATGTCATTTTCGATTTGCCGGACAAATTTGCGGGGAAACGATCTAACACAATTGAAACCCGCATCCTCCGAGCCTCCTTTCGTGCGACCCTGGAAGACTCCACGGTGATCTTCACGAACACCGAGTTTAGTCGCCAAGAGATTATGAATTGGGCCACAGAGCATACCATCGACCCACCACCCATTCACGTTGTCGGATATGGCTTTGATGAGCCGAATCCGATGTTCACGCATAGCGATCAGGTGGTGCTCTTTCTGGCCCCGTTCCCGTTTAAGCGTGCGACGGAAACGGTGGCATTTACCGAACGCTGGAGAGTGGAGTCCGGATACCAAGGCAAGATTGTCTGTGTTGGGACTCCCGCTGATGACACGGACATTCCTGATCATGCTCAGTGGGATCTGCGCGGACGTGTGGGACATACGGAGCTGCAGGGACTCGTTCAAGCAGCGCAGGCCACGGTCTATGCATCGTCGCACGAGGGCTTCGGAATGCCGCCGGTTGAAAGTATCTTGTGGGGGACTGCGTCCGTGTATTCCGATATCCCGCCAACGGTGGAAGCTCTAGGTGAGTGTGGCTACGCATTCGAGAATGGGAACTATGAGAGCTACCGAGATCAGCTGAACCGTGCCATTGCGACACCCCAAGCAACGGTTGAGGCGTGGATCGGTGATCTGAGCGCGCGTCACACATGGGCGCTCGTGAGCGAGCGGGTTGTAGCTGCTTTACGGTCCTACAGTTAAGCGCGTCCGTTTAAGCCAGGAGTTGGCGAATGACGTGGGCGGGTTCGACACCGGTGAGCTTCGCGTCAAGACCTTGGAAGGGGACGCTCAAGGCGTCGTGATCGAGCCCAAGAAGATGAAGCATCGTGGCGTGTAGATCGCGGACATGGACAACGTCCTTCACCGAGTTGTAGCCGAGGTCGTCGGTTTCACCGACACTGCGTCCGCCCGTAATGCCCGCACCCGCCATCCACATCGAGAAGCCCTTGATGTGATGGTCGCGACCCGCGCCGCCCTTCACCTGTGACATGGGTGTGCGACCAAACTCGCCGCCCCAGACGACGAGGGTGTCATCCAGCATCCCGCGTTGCTTGAGGTCGGTGATGAGGGCGTAGGCTGGCTGGTCGGTGAGTTTGCCGCAAATATTCATGTACTTCACTAGGCCGCCATGATGATCCCACCCACGATGATAGAGGTGCACGAAGCGCGTTCCGCGTTCGACTAGGCGACGCGCGAGCAGGCAATTGGAGGCAAAGGAACCATCGCCGGGTGTTGCACCGTACATGTCGAGTATGTGTTGCGGCTCGTCGGAGATATCCATCAACTCGGGAACGGAGGTTTGCATGCGGAACGCCATTTCGAAGGCGGCGATGCGTGCTTCAATTTCAGGGTTGTTGACGCGGGCGTTACGCAGGCGGTTGAGCGTATTGACGGTATCAACAAGCTCTCGTTGTTGGGGGGCAGAAACGCCAGCCGGGGAATGTACGTAGTTTACAGGGTCGCCAGCCGAATTGAATTCCACGCCTTGATACTGGCTCGGGAGAAACCCTGAGGCCCACTGGCGTGAAGCGATGGGCTGGGGATTGCGTCCGCCGACACTGGTCATGACTACGAAACCCGGCAGGTCTGCACTCTCGCTACCTAATCCGTAGTTGATCCATGAGCCCATGGAAGGGCGACCACTGATGGCGGTGCCGGTATTCATAAAGGTGTGTGCCGGGTCGTGGTTTATTTGCTCGGTTACCATCGATTTAACCACGCAGATATCATCGGCCATTTTCTGGTGCCACGGAAGAAAGTCACTGATGTGTGTGCCGCCCTGACCGCAACGCTGAAAGCCTGTCAGGTGTCCTTGAACCGTCAACTTCTTCCCTTGCAACTGCGCGATGGGCTGACCCTTGGTGTAGGAGTCCGGCATGGCTTGGCCATTCAGTCGGTCGAGTTCTGGCTTATAGTCGAAGGTCTCTAAATGAGAAGGGCCTCCCGCCATACAGAGGAAAATCACCCGCTTGGCTCGAGCTGGAAGAGTGGGTATTTTGACCTGAGCCTTTGCGGGGCTGCCTAGCGCGGTGGATAGGGCCGCGGCACCAAGACCGAAGCCGGAGCGGCCGAGAAACTGTCGGCGGTTGAGAGCGGATAGAATATCTAGATCAGTCATGTGTCGGATCAGTTCCGTGTAATGGTTTCGTTTGTGCATAGCATCGCGCGGGTGACCGCGGTCCATCCGGCGACGTCTACAGGGTTCAGCGATTCGGGAATGGGAGTTAGGCCATTTTTGGCCAACAGGGTGGCGTCTGCAGGCGCCGCTTGATACACCGCAATGGAATTTTCGAGTAGTTCGAGTAGCGCGGCCCGTTCAGAGGCAAGAGGCGGCCGGCCCCAGGTCAATGTCGCCGCGAGACCGAGACGCTTCTCTTGGGTGGGTTCGGTCTGGATGATACGAACGGCAAGCATCTTTGCGGCTTCGATGAAGGTTGGGTCGTTGAGCAAAACGAGGGCGGCGGTCGGCGTGTTGGAGATGGGACGTTCCGCGGTACACTCTTCGCGACTGGGTGCATCAAATGCCTTGAGCATCGGATGGAGAAATTGCCGTTGCCAATGTACGTAGACACCCCGACGCCACTGGCGTTGATCGCTGTGGTGCGTGTAGGTGCGGCCAGGAAAGTTGAGGTGGCGATAATAGTCTTTCGGCTGGTACGGCTTGACGCTTTTTCCGCCGAGTTCGTCGACCAACAACCCGCTGACTGCAAGGGCGTTGTCGCGAATCATTTCCGCCGATAAGCGAAACCTCGATTGATGTGCGAGTAACTGATTATAGGGATCGCGATCGCGTTGGCCAGCCGTTGATAGTGAAGATTGTTGATAGGTGCGAGACATGACCAGCACCTTCATCATGGCCTTGATATCCCATCCGCTTTGAACGAAAGAGGCCGCGAGGTTATCTAGTAGCTTAGGATTGGCAGGCGGTTGCCCTTGGCCGCCGAAGTCTGCGAGGTCTCGGGCGATACCTGTTCCGAATAGTAGATACCAGAAGCGATTCACTTGTACGCGGGCCGTAAGCAAGCCCGAGCCGCTATCCGCGACCAACCAATTTGCGAAGTCCAGCCGAGTCGCGCGGCCATCCGTCTTCAACGTGCCGAGAAATTCTGGGATCGCCGGCTCGACGACTTCGCCCGTCTCATCCAACCAATTGCCTCTAGGTAAAACGCGGGTAATGCGGGGGGTCACCGCTTCAGTAACCATGCATAAGGGAAGTTTGTTTCGCGCGGCCTTGAGTGTCTTGGCGGCGAGAGCGAGAGTTGCTTTGGCGTCGCTGGTCTGCTTCTTGAGCGCGGCTGCGCGTGCCTTCAAGTCATCAGTCGCAGGGTTGGCGGTTTTGAGTGCTTTCGCTGCGGCCTTGTCCGCTGCGACCGCTTTTTTATAGGCCGCGTCTAGAGAACCATGCGCGTCCGCCAGTGCGCTGATTTTATCCAATTCTGCTTTTGGTCCGATGCGAATTTCCGGGTCGCGCTTTGTCGGGACGCTATTGCTCCCGTTTTTGAAGTGCTTCGTTTCATCCACGTCCGCAAAAAAGGCAGACATGCGGTAGAAGTCGCGTGTTGTGTAGGGGTCGTACTTGTGGTCATGACACTGGGCGCACCCGACCGTGGCGCCCATCCAAACGCCCGAGGCGTTGCGAACGCGATCGGCTGCGTAGATCGCGAGGTATTCCTTTTCTTGTAATCCGCCCTCGTGGGTTGTCTGTAGCAAGCGGTTGTAACAGGTGGCCGCTTTTTGCGTCAGCGTTGGATTGGGAAGTAGGTCGCCAGCGAGTTGTTCGCGGGTAAACTGGTCGAAGGGCATATTTGCGTTGAAGGCATTGATCACGTAGTCACGGTAGGGGCCGACTTGATGGTCTTGATCGCCATGATAGCCGACCGTGTCAGCGAAACGGACAAGGTCCAGCCAGTAGGCGGCCATACGCTCACCGTAACTAGAGGATGCGAGGTAGGCGTCCACGAGCGTTTCGTAGGCGTGCTGTGTGGGCGCTGACGCAAAGGCCTCAACGTCGCGTGGCTCAGGAGGAAGACCGGTCAGATCGAAGCTGAGGCGTCGTAAGAGCGTTCGCGGATCGGCTTGCGGAGAAGGGGTGAGCGCTTTGCCTTGAAGGCGGGCGAGAACGAAATTATCGACCCAGTTAAGGGCCCACTTCTTTTTGTCGGCGGGTTTTGGAACGGGGTGCCGTTTGGGTGTGACGTAGGTCCAGGCCTCCGCGTATTCCGCGCCAGACTCGATCCAGCGTGTGAGCAAGGCAATGTCGTTTGGCGAGAGTGTCTTGTGGGTTTTGGGTGGCGGCATGATTTCGTCCGGATCGGGATTCGTGATGCGATCGATTGCCGCACTTTGCTTCGGATCACCGGGGACAATGGCCATGACGCCATCATGGTCAGCCACTGCGCCTTCGCGCGTATCGAGCCGAAGCTTCGCCTTGCGGTCGTGCTCGTCTGGACCGTGACAGGCAAAACATTTGTCGGACAGAATGGGTCGGATATCACGATTGTAGTCGACCGTGGAGTCCTCGGCCTGAGCGAGGCTAAGGGAGAGAAAAAGTGAAAGGGTCAGTGAGTGGGTGAGTGTCATTGCATATCAACTTTATGAGGTCAGAAAATAGTACGCACCTAGGGACGGGAGTTCAACTCTTACAGTAAGGTCTTCGTGATTCCTGACACTCTTGCAAGAATGGGCTGCTATCGGCTTGTGATTTAGGGGCCGCTTACGGCCTGCGCTTTGGCTGGAGAGCCGGGGATTTCCTCGATTGCGATGCTCAAAACGTCTGCATCGGCGTCTTCCGCGACGACTAGGGTGATTAGGTGCTCGCCGCGCGTCAGCTTGGCGACGGTCAGTGCCTTCGGTTCTGCGGAGATACCGTCGATCCACATCTCGATGCCTGTTGTGCGAGTAAGGGCCATGCCGATTTCGCCTGGGGTTGTGACGCTGATAGTGAATTGAAACACGTGGCCCTTGAGGCGTCTACTTGAGAAAGGGGTGTAGTCGCTTGTCAGGAGTTGTCCGTTTACCCGCGTGTAGGCGGGCGTCCAATCAATAATTTCAGGAGTCTGTGCAAAGGCCGCGACCCCGTGCTTGTGAACGGTCCCTGCGGCCGCGCGGGGATCGACGGCTGTACGGAAGCGTCGAACGTAGCGGGTGGGTCCAACTTTGAAATCGCCGTCTTTGCCAAGTTCGGAAAGAAAGCGGAGAAGGTCCACCATTTCGTCTCGGCGAAGAGAGGCGGTTAGGCCCGGCGGCATGAGGGAGGTCGGGACGATGGTTTGCGATTTGACAGATTTTGCAGGGACCGTGGTTTCGTTTCCTGTTGCGTCCCGGATGATAACGTCTTTGTCGGTTTTTTGAACCACCATGCCCGTAAGGAGCGTCCCGTCCTTCAACAGCAGCGTTGTTAGGTGGTAGCCTTCCTTCACCTTTTTGCTGGGCTCAAAGAGAGATTCGATTAGGTAGTCGACGGGTGCGCTTGCACCGATGGAAACGAGGTCGGGTCCGACAACGCCGCCTGCTCCTCCGATTGCATGACAGTTTAAGCAGGCAAGCGTCGCGCGTCGGTAGACGCTTTCGCCTCGTTGTCCACTGCCCTTTGTTGCGACATCCGCAACGAGTGCAGTCATCTCCTCGTCCGATAGCTTTGCGGGAAGTGGTTGCAGGCCGCCGGCTTTTATGAGCGCTGCGACGAGTGCGCCCGTTTTCCCGACGCCAGAAGAACCGACGGTGCGAACACTTGCGGCCGCGAGATCGCTTGGAAGAGTCATGTTGGAGAGACCTGCTTGAAGCCAGGAGGGGCCCTCGCGGTGAGCCAGAAAAACGGTCATCAACTCGTGTGGGTCCGCCCCGCCTAGTGACGGTAGGTGCGTCGTTAGCAGCGTGATGGAGCCTTTTCCCGTTGCTCGGACGTGTTCGGTCAGGGCCGCCATTCGCACTGCTCCGGTGGCGTTAGCGTTGCCTACCAGCTCGGCTAGCGCTTTCTTGGAGGGTGCGGTGCGTAGCGCGCCAAGGGCTTTAACTGCGGTGAGCTTATCGGGTGCGGACGCAGCCTCGTTCACTACGAGTGCGTTGAGTGTGTCGAAAGCGTTTGGAGTTTTCCATTTTCCTATCAACGTGATCGTTGCTTGCCGCACGGCCCGTGATTCGTCGTTAAGGAGGCTTTCGATTTTGCCGATGTCTTTATTCGGACCTTGGCTTGCTCGAACCATGGCTTGCAGAAGAGCAAGGCGGCCGGGGTTGTCGTTTTCCAGCGCAGCAGCCATCACCACGTTTAACTCTTTGGGGCCACCGGATTCTGCGAGTATCGTTAGGACGTCTTGACGATCCGCTGCGCTGAGGGCTGGAGCATCCAATAGTTTTGTCAACGATCCGATGGCGGATGTGGAGCCTGACGATTTGAGCGCGTAGAGCAAGTGGGACGCTTTTTCAAACGGGAGTTGCCCGCTCTGAAGCGGTTCCAGCCATGTGTCCTCGTTTTCCTGAAGTGTTTGGGTGAGGGCAAAGTCGATGAACCGGTCGGTGGTTTGATCGAGTGCCTGCATTGCCAGCTTGATCGATGCGGCTGACGCGTGTTGGTGTAGCAGGTGGATCGTTTCCAGTCGCACTCGCGGATGCTTGTGAGTAATGCCTTTTTGTTGGAGTGCCTTGATCCAGGGGGCGTCATGCGCGGCGGGGTGATCCAGTGCCCATGTTTTTACGCACCGGATCGCTGCTGCGAGCGCCCGCGGTTCCCCAGCGTCTTGGATCGTTGACACGAGTCCGGCGTTCAATTCGTGATGGGACTGCAGGACCCACATAGCTTCGAGAAGGTGATGGACATAGTTCTCGGCTTTAGGGTCGAGCGTATTGGCCCATACCAGGGTCGGACCGACGACGGATTTTTTCTCACGTTCCGCGAGGACGCGCTTCGCTTGTTCCCGCGTCCATTGTTCCGGTGCTTTGAGCGATTCAAGCAGTGCCTTGACGGGTGCTCCGACGAGCGTCGGTTTTTTGACGAGGTCGCGTCCGCTTGCGGTAACGCGCCAGATACGACCGTGGGTGTGGTCGCGACGTTCATCTCGAAAATCCACCTCGCCGTGTTGAATGATCGGGTTATACCAGTCCGCGATGTAAATGGCGCCGTCTGGCCCCATCTTTACGTCGACGGGCCGGAACGCGGCGTGTGGTGTGCTGACAAGATCTTTGTCGCGTCGCGATGCATAGCCGCTGCCGTCTTCACTAATGATAAAGCGCGCTGTGCGGTGGCCGCGAAAATCATGAGCGATCATGTTTCCGCGCCACTCTTCTGGGAGGTGACGGCCAGAGAGGATCTCTAGGCCAGCGAGTTTGGGCTGGCCAGGGTTAAGGCCCTTGATGGGACGACTCTTGCTTTTGGCCGTGCGGTGAACGGAGCCCGGGAACAGATAGTTGATGCCTTCGCCGCCAGCGCCGTCGGTAGCGAATGACTGACCCCAGTAATCGAAGTGGTGTCCCCAATGATTGATTAGTCCGCGTGTCATCACCTCGAGGCGAAGGGTGTCGGGATCAAACCGCCAGGTGCCGCCTGCGCCGAGCCGACGAGGCCCGTAGGGTGTTTCGATGTGGCTATGAATATAGATGGACTGGTTCATATAAAGGCGACCGTCGGGTCCCCAGCGGAACGTGTGCAGGATATGATGGGTGTCTTCAGTGCCGAAGCCCGAGAGCACCACGGTGCGTTTGTCAGCTTTGCCGTCGCCATCTGTATCTTCAAGAAAAAGAAGATCCGTCGCGTTGGCGACGAAGGCTCCATTTTTGTAGGGCATCACGGCGGTTGGGATCAGTAAGCCGTCCGCGAAAACCGTTCGCTTATCTGCTTTGCCGTCGCCTGTTGTGTCTTCGAGTACGACGATGGTATCGCTGGCGACTTGACTGGGTTTGATTTGAGGATAAGTTGCGCTGCTGGCTACCCAGAGGCGGCCCGCGGGATCCCAGTTCATCTGAATGGGCTTGGCAAACATTGGGTCGGCTGCAAATAGGCTGATCTCAAATCCTTCCGCCATCGTAAATGTTGCGAGCTGTTTGTTGACGTCGGGGTCCGGAATAGTCTTTAGGCTGCGTTGAGCGACGGCTGTTGAGGCGAGCAGGGCGAGTGCGGATAGGGTTGAGAGCGCGCGATTCATTTCGACTCTCCACTCGCCGCTAGTCGCAGTGCATCGATCTCTTTTTCTTTCGCTTCAATCAGGGGCGTGAACATGGCCATCTCTTTCCCGTTGCGACCTTGCTCGTGTTTTCGGTGTCCGAAAAGGTAGGCTTCGTTTGTCGGGCGCCATTGATGGAAGTGAAGCCGATTTTTTTCGATGACCAACTGTCGAATGGCCGAGGAGTTTTCATGCACCAAGGGCTTGAGGCCGAGTTCCTCTTCGACCACGCGCGCGAATACGCTGTAGCCCTTGTCGTCGAGATGGATGGAGTTGTAGGTGGCCTGACTAAGTTCCTCGTGGCGGTAAAGGTTGACGAAACGAAGCGCGTGTTTTTTGGCAGCCGCTTGAATGGCGTCCGAATAGAGAAGCAGGTTTTGGTTGTTCTTTTCAACCGTCGCTGCGGGGTGCCACGGCGCTTGTTTCAAGGGCGAGAGCAGAATGAGTTGCGCGTGTGTCTTGCCTAAATCCGCGAGTAGCTTTTCGAAATTCGCGTTGAACGCTGCGAGACCGTCCTCTCCGGAAAAGGATTCATTTGTTCCATAGGCGACGAAGATGACGGTCGGCTTGAAGGCGGTCACTTGTTGAACGAGGCGCTTATAGCCTTCACCCGTTTTAAAGAAATAGTCGCGTGAGCGCGCTTGTACATTGTCGGCCGCCCAGCCTAGGTTTCGAAACGTTAACTTCCGGTCAGGCCAGCGCATGAGAAGCGCGGTCTCGAAGTGGCCATAAGAGGCGGCCCGTTCGATAAGAGTATTTCCCAAGAGAATGATGCGGTCTTGGTCGTTTAACTCAAAGGGCTCGATGGCGTTTGCTTGTATGCAAAGGGCCGATAGTAGGAGTGTGATCACGAGATGCTTCATAGACGTCCTTTTGTAGATTTACAGAAGCGTCAGAATAATGAGTTCTCGGACTGAATACAACGGAATGTGAGGGATTCTCTAGGGCTCCTTCCAGGGAAGGATCTTTCGATGCTGACGTCAGTGCCCGTGACGAATTTAGCGGCCGAGGTCACGTTTGTAGGCGTTGAGGGCTCGATGGGTGGCTTCGCGGCGGTTAATGCCGGGACAGCGAGCGTGCGCATGTTGAATGAGGCGTTCTGCCTGTTCGGTGTCATTGCGGCAGAGCAAGAGCAGTTCCTCGAACGCTGTATTGCGCTGGAACAGGCGGGGTAGGTAGACGAGGAGGGCGAGTACGGCCAATCCTATTAATACGAGGCGAAACATAGGGTGTTCCCGTTCTGGAGTGCGCGATTATTCATGTGTCGGAGGCTATCAGGCGGGTAGGTGACGCGTCCAATGAAAATCCACCTTCCTGTCCAGTATGAGCCATCCATATAGGGGTTTCATGCTCAGTGAGGGGATTAATCGAAGATGATATCGACGAATGCCGATTGCACGTCTGTTGGCGTACTGTTGTCTAGCGGATTGAGATGGAGGGCGCGGGATAGAAGGATTTGGAGTTCTTCTAGCAGGGGGTAGGCAGAATTGAACGTGTATAGCCGCGTTCGCCCCAGAACCCGGCTTTCTAGGAGCCCTCCGAGCTCGAGCCTCTCCAATTGCTTCTGTATAGGGGTGAGCGGGGCATCGAATGTTCGTGCAATCTCTCGGGCATAGCCCTCTTGGTGTGCCTGCAGATAGCGTAGAACGCGGCCACTACTAACCGAGCCGAGCAGTGATACGAGCATATATACCTTTTTATCGGTGCTTATAGAACTAGTTGATAGCCCAAGTGAACTAATAACTAGGTCAGTATGATGAATAAATTAGAATATTCAAGTAAAAGGTGCAAATTAATGGAATCAGTGGTTGATGCCAGTCGGTTGGGATACTCGGACCCTGTTAGGAGTCGTTGGGTGAGGAGTCGCTGGGGTTAAGGCCAACGCCTGGTGCGCCTGCGTTACTTCCTTGGATCGGATTCCACGACTCAGCGCCTGAGTTTACGATAGGGGATACGTCGGAGTCGGGCGGGAGAATGGCGTCGGGGTGATCGGCGGAAAGGGTGCCGCGGGGCCCGAAAAACATATAGATAACGGCGCCCACCCCGTTCAAGAGAAGTAGAACCACTAGCCATGTACCCTTGTCATGCCGATCGATATCTGAGCGGAGGGACAGATGTACCAAGCCTGCAAGCCACAGTACGCCGAGAAGAACCATTAATCCGAGCATCGTAATCTCCTGTTAGAGGGACGACTCATTCTACGCACTGAGTATAGAGCCCTTTGCATCGTTGGGCCAGACCGGTTTTGCGGTGAGACCCTCTCTTACCCGTCGATTAGATTGGCCCACGGCCAAACGGTACCGACCCTCAGACGGATCATTGTTTCCATTCGTGCTTACAGGGGCTGCAGGTGTACTGACGTTTGAAGAGGAGTAGAGCGATAACGAGGAGGAAGTCGGGCAAATGGTGGTAGCGTGTGTGGAGTCCCCAGTTGACCTCGGGTGATCCGCAACTCGGACAGGCCATGTCGTCGGGGTGCGGAATGGCTGCCTTGGTGTTTAGAAACGCGTGTGCGCGTTCTATATCCTCGGCTGCGACGCGGACCTGCACGCCTGGCGAGCCGGCGATAGCTGTATGGCTAGTGGGAAGACCGGCGATGAACACATTTTCTACTGTAGCTGGGATACCCGCATTTTCGAGGTTGATGCGCAGGATATGCGCTTGGTGTTCGTCGTCAAAGCGTGCAAGTGTTCGCATGGTCCTCCTTGTTTTCACAGTCTCTGTCTAGTGCACAGTATCGCAGACGGCGTGGATCGTGCGCGATTACAGTTTAGAAGAAGGATTATAAGGCCGTGGTTGTGAGAGCCAGCGGGCGGGTCAAAGGTGGCTTAGTCATCGCCTTCGTATTTCTGGAAGATCACGTGGCCACAGGCTTTGCAGTGGCTAGCGTCGCGATCGTGATGCATCAGCCCGCAGTCAGGGCAGGTGCACTCGATTTTGCCGCGGCTATTGTGGAGCAAGATACGCACGAGTTGTCCGGTCTGCCATGGGATAAGGATGACGGCACTCAGGATCATGAAAACGACCGCGATCTTTCCTCCTCGTGTGACGGGCACGAGGTCGCCGAAGCCCACGGTGGTCATTGTGGTGACAGTAAAGTAGAGCGAGTCGCCGAAGGTGTGAATAGTGCGATCGGTGACGCCCTCGGCGCTTTCGACAAAGTGGATCACCCCCGACGAGATGAACATAAGCATGAAAATGGTGAAGATCACTCTCATAATTTGCAGGTTCACGTCAGTGACGATTCCCCATGCAAATTTTTTCGACCGCAGCAGGCGCGCAAAGCGTAAGACGCGAAAGAGTCGCAGCACCTTGAGCGCGCGCAAGAATCCGGAGCCTTCGAGAGTGATCAGGATTGGGAGAATTGAGAGTAGATCGATGATTCCA
>CAXMRT010000200.1:0-4675 GCA_964196025.1 uncultured Gemmatimonadales bacterium
CTCGATGTCGGCTCATCGCATCCTGGGGCTGGAGAAGGTCCCAAGGGTTTGGCTGTTCGCCAATTAAAGCGGTACGCGAGCTGGGTTCAGAACGTCGTGAGACAGTTCGGTCCTTATCCGCTGTGGGCGTAGGAAGTTTGAGGAGAACATTCCCTAGTACGAGAGGACCGGGAATGACGTACCTCTGGTGTTCCAGTTGTTCTGCTAAGAGCATTGCTGGGTAGCTACGTACGGAACGGATAAGCGCTGAAAGCATCTAAGCGCCAAGCCTCCTCCAAGATTAGACTTCTCTATCTCTTCGGAGATCTGTAGGCAGGTTGTAGACTACGACCTTGATAGGCTGGGTGTGTAAGGACGTATACTTAAAGGTCCTCAGCTAACCAGTACTAATCAGCCGTGCGGCTTGACCAATTATTCTTATATGCAAGGTACAGAGTGCGCTTTCACTATACTTATTTTTTTTAGAATTTCCCGGTGACCATAGCGAGGAGGAAACACCCGATCCCATCTGAACTCGGAAGTGAAGGGCCTCAGCGGCGATGGTACTACGGTGATTGGCCGTGGGAGAGTAGCACGTCGCCGGGTTTATTTTTTGGTCTGCAGCTTTGGCTGCAGGCCTTTTTTTATTGACCCGTATTTTCCACTCCGATAGAATGTATCTACGGATTAGTGGTTATTAAACATATGAGATAAGCGCAAACGCGGGACGGTGTTTAGTTATGAATGTTGCAATCATTGTTGCAGGCGGTAAGAGTCAGCGAATGGCCTCAGAGGTCGACAAGGCTTTTTTGAGTCTTGGTACCCGTCCTGTTCTTGCTTATTCGGTGGAAACGTTTGATCGGTGTCCAGAGATTGACGCGATCGTTCTTGTCGTTCGTAAAGATCGCCTGAGTACGGCAAACGGAATGGTCAAAATGTTCGGATTTAATAAGGTCCAGCATATCGTGGCCGGTGGAAGCTCGCGCCAAGCCTCGGTGCAGAATGGGTTGGATGCTCTCGACGAAGATGTGAAACTGGTTGCGGTGCATGACGGTGCCCGTCCTTGCGTCGAAGAATCGGTTATTGTCGAGACCTTGAAAGTAGCAAAGCGCTATGGATCAGGCGTTACGGCGGTTAAGATGACGGATACTGTCAAAGAGGTGTTGAAGGGTGTGACAGTATCGAAAACGATGGACCGCGATAAGCTTTGGTCGGTCCAGACTCCTCAGACGTTCAAGGTGGATGTATTGACTGCTGCTTATGAACATGTGAAGAAGAATAAGATTTCGGTTACGGATGAAGCGAGTGCTGTCGAACTTACGGGAAAAGAGGTTCGATTGGTGCCTGGCTCACGTTCGAATATCAAGATAACGACTCCGGACGATCTGACGCTCGCGGCGGCTATGCTCGGGATAAACTGACTCACAGGGTCCCATGAAATACGCAATTTTTGGTGATATTCACGGTAATATTGATGCCTTGAATACTGTGATGGAAGACGCTCGAGAAAATGAGTGCGAAAAGTTTGTCTGTTTGGGTGATATTGTCGGTTACAACGCTGCGCCCGGTGAATGTCTGGATCTGATTCGCGACTTAGACTGCCCAGTCGTGCGAGGAAATCACGATCATTACTGCTCGACCGATGCGTCACTTGATGATTTTCACCCTCTTGCGGCGAAGGTGATCACATGGACTCGAGAGAAGCTCAGTGAAGACCAAATTCAATTTCTGCGTGACCTTAAATACTCTCGGACTGTGGGCGGTTTTACGATCGTTCACTCGACCCTGGATATGCCAGACAAGTGGGGGTACGTGTTTGAGGAGTTAGAGGCTGAGACACACTTTAACTATCAAACGACCGCGGTCTGTTTCCACGGCCACACTCATGTCCCGCTTTTTTTCGAAAAATCGACAGGCGTTCGCCGCGATTTCTATACAACCATCAAGATAGGTCTGGGTAAAAAATATTTTATCAATATCGGTTCGGTGGGACAACCACGGGACGGCGATCCACGCGCAGCATATGTGATTTACGACACGAAAAAGAAAGAAGTTGAGTTACGTCGTGTCGAGTATGATATCGCGGCGGCTCAACAGAAGATACGGGATGCGGGCCTGCCGGAGCGTTTGGCCTTACGGCTCGAAAAGGGGAAATAAGTCGCGATCGACGCCTTTTATTGCAGGCCTGGGTGGATATGCCCAGAATCGGGATTTGATATCTTTTGCATGTATAATTGTAGGTCTCGAGCGTAATCCACCTCTGGGTGCAGGAGCGCTATTTCTCTGATTAATCCGCGTAGGGCATATGATTTGTCGAGGATCTCTCTCGTTGTTTGGAATCGGTGTCGTGAGTTAACTTGGAGGAATTTCTCCAAGAGTTGGAGAACCAGAATCCGGGCAGGGATATCTGTGGGTATCAACGAGTCCAGTCTGTCGGGGAGGCCAATTTTCCGTTCACGAAGCTTGGCGTCAGTCATTGACCCTTTATGTATATCTAAACCACCACTTAACATTTCCAGGAGCACTAAGCCGAGGCTATATAGGTCGGACGCAATTTGGGCCATGCTTTTTCCGTGTGTCTCGGGCGCCATATAAGCTGGGGTGCCGAGTAGGATGCTGGGTTCTTCGTTGACGACCACGGCTCGGCCGAAATCGATTAATTTGATCGACCCACTTTGATCGATCATGATGTTTGAAGGTTTGATATCTGCATGAAGGAAATTCTTGTTGTGCATGGCCTCCAATCCTAACAGGCATTTTCTAAGTATATAGATCGCCAGTCCAGCTCTGAACCGAAAAGGGGCATCCTCCTTGATAACAAAGAGTGTCCGGCCGAAGGTGTTCCACTCTTCGTCACTGGATTGACTTCGAGCAATGGCGAGATGAGTGCCGTTGAGTAGGGCTCGTAGGTCAACGCCGTCGATGATCGACATTTGAATGAATCCGATACCGTTGTGCTCGTCGTAGTTGTCGCGATGGACCAGGTTATCGTTTTGGACTCTTTGGAGAATGGATACCTGGCGGGCAAGGCGGCCCATATCAGTCCAGTAACGTTCTGGGCTGGAATATATGGACGGGTCCAGTAGCTTGATTGCGTGTTGTGTCTGACAGGATCTGGCGCCGTGTCGTACTGCTTGAAAAACGATGCCTTGCTGCCCGTGGCCCAATTGACGATCGAGCTCATATCGGATTGGCCCGTTGATGAGTTTTTGTGAAAGAATATGCTGGTACGCTAGGCTCAATTCCTCTGCCGTGGCAGTGCTGGTGGGTGTGGTTGGAGCTGGGGTGACCTCGTCGAGAACCGTTCGAGCGGTTTCTGAGGCGAGAGGAGGCTGTGTATCGTCACTTTTCATGGTTTTCTCTGGGGGTCTAGAGTTCCCGTTAATTAGGCACGGAATACGGGCGTTTGTCGATAAATTTGAGTCGCGAAAGAGTTTCCATATAACTTGAATCAAAAGGTTGCTTTCGGTAGCATCATCAGATTGCAATACGCGCGTTTTGGCCTCAATCCTGAGTCCTGTACTGCGGCGGAATAGGAGTTTTATATGAAGACGTTGCTGAAGAAAATAGTTGGCAACAAGAACGACCGGGACGTGAAGAAGCTACGGCTCAAAGTCGCTGCCATCCGGGAGAAGGAAGAGACTTACGCATCTTTCACGGAAGACGACTTGAAGGCGAAGACGAACGAGTTTCGTGGGCGTGTCGCCGATGGTGAAACTCTCGATGATATTCTTCCAGAAGCCTTTGCCTTAGTTAAAATCGCGTGCCGGCTAATGTGTGGTCGATCCTTTGATGTGAAGGGACACCCTCAGCCCTGGGATATGGTGCCATACGATGTGCAATTGATTGGTGGGATGGTGATGCATCAGCACAAGATTGCTGAGATGTCGACTGGCGAGGGTAAAACGTTGGTGGCCACGTTGCCAGTGTATCTGAATGCGTTGTCCGGCCTCGGTGTTCATTTGGTCACCGTCAACGACTACCTAGCGAGTCGCGATGCCCAATGGATGGGGTATCTATATGGGTCACTTGGATTGACTGTTGGTTGTATCCAGCACGACATGCGTCCATCGGAACGTCGTGAGCAGTATGGGGCTGATATTACCTACGGAACCAATAGTGAATTTGGGTTCGACTACCTAAGAGACAACATGGCCCGCGATAAAGAAGAAATGGTTCAGCGCGGGCACAATTATGCGGTGATCGATGAAATCGACAGTATTCTTATCGACGAAGCACGGGTACCGTTAATTATTTCAGGCCCCGTTCCTGATTCGACGCATCACTATGATGAGTACAAGCCGCGTGTAGAGCGTGTGGTAAAGAAACAGCGTGACCAAGTATCCCGCCTTGTCAAAGAAGCGCAGGTAGCGATCAAGGATGAGGATGACGAGCTTGCGATGCGGCTGCTCTATCAGATTTTCCATGGAATGCCGAAGCAGAAGCAGTTCCTGCACATGCTTGAAGATGCGACTGCACGTAACTTGCATGAAAAAATCGAATCTCAAATGTTGACTGATACTCGGAAGGAAGAGGCTCGCGATCTTCGCGAGGAGCTCTTCTTTAATATCGATGAGAAGCAGCACGATGTCATGTTGACCGACAAGGGGTGTTTGGAGATGGATCCCTCGAATCCAGACACCTTCGTTATGCCAGACTTGGTTGCTATCATGGCGGAGATTGATCAAAGCACATC
>CAXMRT010000201.1:0-3740 GCA_964196025.1 uncultured Gemmatimonadales bacterium
CACGCCGAACAAGCTCGTCCTGAGCATCAACACGCCACACCTCGATGTACTCGCCAAGGTCCGCCACCAGTTCAGACACCGACCACTCCCCCAACGGCTTTTTTCGCTTAGCCGGATACCACACCTTGCGCGAAATCAGCGGGTTCTTATGCCGGACCCGAAACACGCGCCCTTGATACTTTGCGTTTTCTTCAGGCGTCCATTTCGATGCTGGAACATACGCCGTTCCATATTCAGACCCCCACCCGCCGATATACACATCCCCCGCGGGCCCAACCTTCACGTCGGTCGGCCGAAACAATGACCGCCCTTTTCCCGCTTCATACTTCAGGTCACCCACCTTGTTCCGGCCACCATCCGCAATCTTCACCATCTCGCCATCCGGCACCTGATGCGCGCCGTCCCACTTGGGTTTGTAGAACGATATTTCCGCATTGGTCCAATCCGCGATCAAATACCGATTACGGTAAGCCGCGGGAAAATGTTCGGCCGTGTAAAACTCAACACCGGTACCCGATCCACTCACATGTTCAAACAACTTGGTGATCGGCGCAACGGCAGGGCTCTTCCCATTCCAGTCAAACACCCAAGGGTGACGATAGGTATAATGACCATACTGCACCGGCATAAAAATTCGATCATGCTGTGGACCGGGATCATTATCTGTCGCCAACCAGTTGAATGACGAATCGAAACACGCATCCCAAGGGTTGCGCATGCCGCGTGCGAAAATCTCCAAATCATGCCCGCCGGGCCGACAACGAAGCATCCCACCTTCGGTCTCACGCTTTTTCAACGAATGGAAACTCTTTTTGTACGTGTCTTTCGTGTACACCTTGGTTAAAGGATAGACCGTTTTGTCGGTGGATTTATTTCTCTGCAATTGCCGGAATGGCAAAGGCGCGTTGTCCTCCACCCAGGTGTTACCGATCGTCATATAGAGCCACCCGTCAGGGCCCCAGTTCAAGCCATGTAAGCCGTGACGAAGATTGTTCAGCCCGGTGTAGATCATCTGATACTCATCCGCGACACCGTCCTCATCCGTATCACGAACCACCGTGAGATCAGGAGAGTTCGCAATCCACAACTCGTCGCCTCTCCATGCAAGCGACTCAATACAGTTAAACCCTTCCGCAAAAGTCTTCACCGTTTCCGCGACGCCATCACCATCCGCATCAATCAGGATTTTAACGTAGTCCTTCGGCGAGTCCGCCTTGGGCCCCCGATACTGTGGCCCCGCACCGACATATAGACGCCCATGCTTATCAAAGCACAGCGCAGCAGGGTTGATAATATGCGGTTCTTTAACGAACAGGTTCACACTGAAACCATCCAACATCGCCGGCATCGCCTCAAGATCAAGGTTCTCAGCCCCAATAGCTGTGCCCTTCGTCGGAAACTGTCCACGGCAAGCCGTTACACAAACAAAACTCACGGCCATCACACCAAAAAACGCTCTAGACCCATTTCGCATCACTTATACTCCGCCTTTTGCTTGTACGCCTTCCCCCACGCGTCATACGCCGCAGGGATCTTAGCATCTTGATGGCTTCCTTTATGAAAAAAGAACCGATAGGCAAAGGTGACACTCTTGCCACTCGTGATGGTCAACGGCCCTTCGCCTCGCTTGAAATGCTTCTTCGCATAGGGGTTCGCTGTAACGAGACCATAATCACGTGCATGCCAGGTCGTCGGATGCCGTGGGTTTTCAGGGTGATCAAAAATCGCAATCCCAACAGTCTTCTCGCCAATCGGCCCCCAGTAGTCCACCCACTTAGCAGCCTTCGCCCATAGCGCCTTGCCCTCCACGCCTTCGCTGTTGATCGCAGACCCCTTCGCAGCTTTCCCCGTAAGCCTCAACGCCGGATGAGTCCGGATCGACATCGTCCCCTCTTTCGTGTCACCAAAGGTCACATCACCATGGGACGCATGAATCGACACCTTGTAATCAATAAACCGTCCGCCCTCAGTGACACCACATGAAATCTCAGTCGTATCCGTACACACCACCTTGTCACCATGAACCCAGCTGCTACGACTCACGATCAAGGCGGAGCCATCAACCGTCTCACTCGCCACGATCTCATCGCATCGAATCCGCTCGCCCTTCCCACCATGCCAGAAATCCACGCCGTTCACGTTGCCGTGATTAAAGTGCAGCGACTGATGATGCACATGGTCAGTCGCCTCATTGGCCACGCCCTTCTTCATCGGATAATGACGAGTCATCGAAATCTCATGCGGCCCAATAATCGGATACAAAATCGGCTTCGCTCTGTTCCCATACACGTACTCAGTAAACAACTCATCATCGATCTTCACCGTAATCGTCCGAGAGTCAGGATCATGCCTCAACGAAACCTCCGCCGACACCACCGAACAAAACACGATCAAAACCAGACCCAAACCAATTCCAAATTTCATCTCACTCTCCTTATGTATCTGACACAACCCACAATGCCCCAATCCCAAATGCAACACAACGGATCTTTTCCGCAATAAGATCTATCCTGCGCAACCACCCCCTCTTCCCCTCTACACAGAAAAACACCCTAACTCTTCGATGTTCGACGTTCGATGTTCGATGTTCAAAGCCCCGCCTCCAAAATCAAAATCAGTGTCCATTCGTGGTTCCCCTCTTGCCTCTCCCCCGCCTGCCACGTATTCTCTTCGAGATACAGATTAAGGAGAAACACATGAAAAACATCAATCGTCGTAAATTCATCCAGACCACCGCTCTCGCTGCAGGCGCAGCCAGCATCACAGGCTGCAGTACAACCGCCAGCCCTAGCACGCCCATCACCCACATCAACGCCACGGTCTCACCCGGCAACAAAATCAATTGCGCCGTCGTCGGTATCGCCGGCATGGGCGGATACGCCACACGCTCAGCCGACAGCCAAAATCTCGTCGCCTTGTGCGATGTCGATCAAGCGCGTTCAGCTCAGTACCTCAAGAAACACTCCACTATCCCGCAATTCACCGACTTCCGAAAAATGCTCGATGAACATCACTCCGAAATCGATGCAGTGCTGATCTCGACTCCTGACCACACTCATTTCCCAATCGCGATGGCCGCGATCGAGATGGGCAAACATGTCTTTGTCCAAAAACCACTCGCACACAATGTCTGGCAAGTGCGTACATTGCGCGAAGCAGCGCGACGCAATAAAGTCATTACCCAAATGGGTAACCAAGGTCACGTCATGGAAGGCATGCACCGCATGAAGGAATGGACCGATGCCGGCATCATCGGCGATGTGACCGAAGTCGTCACATGGACCAACCGCCCGAATGCACCGTGGTTCGTCCCACCAAAAGAATTTCCTCTTCCTAGAGAAGCCGTACCCGAGACGCTCGACTGGGACCTCTGGCAAGGCCCGACCGCTGCTCGCCCCTACAGTAGCGAGTACCTCCCCACTACATGGCGTGGGTGGTGGAACTACGGCTGCGGCGGACTCGGCGACATCGGTTGTCACACTTTCGACGGCCCGTTCTCCATTCTCGATCTCGGCAGCCCAACACGCGTCGAAGTCGAACGCAAAGATCCGCCATGCAAAGGCTTCATTAGCATGAGCTCGAAAACCACCTACTACTTCCCCGCTCGCGGCGCAAAACCACCGGTCAAAATGACCTGGTACGAACGCGGCTTCGAGGTTCCCAAGCCAAACCGCTGGGATGCCGACAAGCCTCTCCACGGAGAAGGCGGCATGTATATGGAAGGCACCAAGGAGACGCTC
>CAXMRT010000202.1:0-4465 GCA_964196025.1 uncultured Gemmatimonadales bacterium
TTTCCCCTCGCCGTTTGAACACATCGAATTAGCCTGCTTCCCTCACGGGGGCGGTGATGGCCGCGGTGACATCAACGGTATTGAAAAAGGCTTTTCAGCCATTGGTGCCCAGCAGCCCAACTATGCCTATGGGTCACCACGCATAGCCATGCAAGAGCTTTTTAAATCCGTCTCCACCGATAAGTTTGCCAAAATTAACTCTGAACTGGATCGTAAAGTGCTGGAGTTTTCAGCGGCGCAGGAACAACACATCGCTAGCGGACTGAAAGGGCACGAGAGAACAAAAGTTAAGAACTATGCTGAATCGATAGAGGCCATCCGCAAACGTACGAGGAAAGTGGAAGCCATGAAAGGTGCCATCAGCAAGCACATACCCAACATTGACAAAAAGTTCTATGCCGACGACATCACCACCTACGAGCCACAAGACGCCTTCACCGACATCCTGCTATCCACCATTATTTCTGGAATGACAAACGTTCTGTCTTTTACGCTCGATGAACTAGGCACAAATTACACAGGAATTCCCGGCATCGAAAGCATCGTCAATCAACACGATGTGGGGCACAACAAAAGCTTTGACGGTGTCGCGCCAGAAGAAATTCGTTTACGCATTCGCCATCAACACATGAACGTGATCGATAACATTGTGACAGGGCTCAAAAAGGCCCCTGAAGGCAATGGCTCCATGTTTGACAACACCATCATCATGTACTCCTCGAGCACCGGCGAAACCCATCATAGTCATGGAACCGAATTCCCATTCATCATCATGGCAGGGAAAAACACCAAACTGAATTTGGGTCAACGCTACATCCGCCTCCCTAAATGGGGCGCTGAAGGATGCCAGACTCTCGGAAACCTCTACACGACTCTTCTCAATGCCTACGGAAATCCGATCAAGCACTATGGCGATTTCGACAGCGCGCTGAAATTTGATCAGTCTGGACCCATTAAACAGTTCTTAGTCTGAACTAGCCGGGGCTCGACCCACAGAGTCAAACGCTTCTGGGTTTCACTGAATACCAGATAAGGCTGTGGAATTATGAAACAGAACGTCATAGCGTTACTAATAACCGGCCATCCCCCACAAGGACTGTAAGGACCTTGCCTACACCGCAATGTCCACCGTGCACGAGTAAACAGATAAGAGCTTCCACACGCATTTGTTACAAAGAGTGTCCCTGTCGGACCCTATCGTGCGCCTGATCCAACGGAAAGGCGCCCTCGCACCGCACTCACTCACTGGCCTCAAGCGCTTGCCTCCCGAAACCCCGCTCCACGCATCCTGCCACCCAAAATGAATTGCGGAAACGTTGGGGGCTTGTATAATCCTCAGCCACTAGCAATCAACCTTTTGGGAGGTGCATCAGTGCGGACCAGATCCATCGTTATCAATTAGACTTTCTTCATTACGGCATGCATGGCCGGGCTGTTTCCTGCCACGCAAACGTCCGCACAGACGCCGTCGGGCGACGACGCGACCGACCTCACGCGCGCCTCGCTCGCATGTGGTGTCGCCTATTTCCGGGCAACCGCCGGCACAAACTACCTATCACTACCGGTGCCGCCACTCACGACCCGTAAATTCGTCGGCTACGAGAACTCGGAGTTTGAGGACTATGAAATCCGCTATAAAGAAGTGACCGTCGATCAGGCTATTTACGAATACGTCATGGTGAAGGCTTGGGTGGGAAAAGACACATCCACGACCACGCGAAAGCTGGGCGAGAGAAGGGTCAGGGGCAAACAAATCGGGACCAAGAAGCGGACGATCCATGTGAGGGACCCGAACGGAACGATCGTGAAAACCCATAAACGACGAGTGGGCGGAAAAGCTATTTTCAAGGACGGTACCGACCTCTATACACGCAACCTGGGAGCCCAAAACGCTATGGTCCTCTTAGCCTTGATCAAAAGTGGCGTACCTGAAGATGATCCAATGGTTCGAACCATCGCGAATTTCTTGGAGTACAGTTACCTGTCAGTCGGCCTACCCGACACAACTCAAGATGTCGCGTGGATGGTTGCCGCCTATGCAAACTTGCGTAACAAAACGTATGCCAAAACGCGGACACGTCTAATCAACAAACTTCTTGAAGGCCAAATTCAAGAAGGCCCTGCGCGTGGTCTTTGGGGTCCGGTATGCATCAACTATGACACACTCGCGACGCTTATGAAGGAACAGGTGACGCTAGGTGAGGAAATGGCACGCTATCAGGCACTGTACAAGAAATCGAAGTCCGAGCAGGACGCGGCCTCGATTCAAAAAATTACCATGAAGATCTCTGAGGCAAAGAGAAATCTCGAGCCCGTCGCTCGCGAAGGTCGGTTCCTCAGCGCCAACGCTCGAGTGGTAGGCTTCACGACGAGGAGTCATGAAAAACTCAATATGGCAGGCCTACCCTACCCGTCCCATCACATCACGATGGCGGACCTCGAGAGCACCGCCGTTGTACTGTTTGCTCTTCGCGAAGTCGCCGAATGCGACTACCTACCTCCGCAAACGCGAACCGAACGCATGGCCGTGTATGCACGTACCGCGTTCGCACTCGCAGCAAAACAAAAACCGGACGGGACATGGGATGAGTGCAACATTATTCAAGCAAACACGAAGGTGGCCGGCCTCGGGGTGGATGCTCAACCGATCAAACCTCTCCCCATAACCTCTAAAACAACGCCCCGCTCAACCGTCCAAGCCTTTGAGGCCATGCGCTGCATTGGTGAGATTGTCGGGATGGACACCCTGCTGAATCCGAAATTTAAGCCAGTTGTTGAGAAAGGGGCCACCCACACGGTCTCCTTAGCTCAATCGCATCTGAAAGATCCAAGCATCTTCGGCGAGGAGGTCGTATCCCCGCACGACTTATATCGCTCTTTAATAGGGATCGGCCGCTCTCTTGATGGCAGCAAGGTTGAGCGTGAAGAGCTACTCAATGACCTTATAATGTCTCTTGTAGAAGGCCAGAATGTAGATGGGTCCTGGGGGAAATGGAACCCTCGATCAAAACGAGTCGGTCAGTCCTATAAGCTCAACTTCAAACTAGAGAAAGTATACAGCTCCTCGACGATAGCCTATTACGACGCGGCCGAAAAAGCCGGATTAAAAACCCCTCAGACCATTGGGCATTCTTACATCTATAATGAGAACGCCCTCGCCATCCGCACGGCGTATTCAATGCTATTCCTTGCCAACTCACTAAAAACGGAAGGCGTCGGCTACCTAGCGACAGAGGAGAAAGAACTCATTCCTGCCACCCTTAAAAAGGCTATGACACGTCTGCGAGCCTCGGATGGGGCGGAAATGTTTGCCATGCGCGCGGCCTCGCTCGAACAAAAATCCACGACTCTCCCTCCGATCATGTATCTACGCGGCGCCGACCTCTCGCGTACGGAACGAATGGCTGGGCTGAAAGAATACCTAGACGGCGGCGCCATGATCATCTGCGTGTACAGCAAACCCGACGAAGCGCGGCTCCTCTTCGGAAAACTCAAAGCTCTATACCCACAAGGCACATTGAAACCCCTAAACGGCCCCGCCACTTTTATGAGCGACTACAAGGGCGAGAAGTCTCCCAAAGTGAATGGATTCATGGATCAAACGGCGACCATCAGAGCGGTCTTTGTCTCAGGCAAAACAACAGCCCCTTTACGCTCAAGCAAGAAAACTGTTGAGATCGTCAAGTCGCCACCTGCTGAAGCCGTTCGACTAGCGATTCGTAGCCGGCAATCCCAGTTCGGCAACTCGATCGATGAAGGCGTCGACCCCTTTGAGGCTCGCCTGCAGGCGCTCGCCAAAATCAACACTCCCGCATCTCTCCCCGAGGTCGACCCCACCGAGAAAACAGCCGACACAGACTCTACGCCGACAAGCACCCCGCCAAAATCAACAGAAAAAGTCCCTCAAGCCGACGAAGTCTTTTAGAGAGCAAGCAGGACACACTAGAACACTCGGGGTCGGACCAACCATCTGTCGAACGGGGCTTCGTCAGACCCAGACGACTTTAGTTGAGAGTGACAACCGTGCCCTTGCTCATAATAGCACGGCCGGTGACACTGATGTTATCAAACACGGTAGAGACTGCTCGTATGTCGCACGCAGCGAAATACCCGACTTCGCTGGTAAATGTAAAATTGGTTTTGGTCACGGTGAAAAAATCCTGCCATCCGGAACTGTACTCTTTTGCCGTATAAGAAAAATTTCACGTCGTTCCACTGGATGGAGTCCATGAAAAGGCAACTCTGTACCAGGTAGCATAAAGAATTTTTCGACTTAGCGCATCAGTCGCAACGCTGGCACCGTTACCATTCTTAAGAGCGCTGTCCGAGTTGCCAAAATTATTGCGACTCAGAGAAATCAGGAGCAGTTGCCCCGGATCGGTTCTAGGCAGATCGCCCTCCAATACAGATCCAAGCATAAACCCCGCAGATCCATATCCATCCGTCCCAGAGGTTCGAAGGTCAA
>CAXMRT010000203.1:0-3950 GCA_964196025.1 uncultured Gemmatimonadales bacterium
CACTATTAAAGGGTCTGCACGACGTCGACTGGACAGTTCGTCAGGCGTCATGGGTGTCTTTGACAAATCTGACAGGGAAGGAATTCCCTTTCGACGCACTCCAAGCAAAAATCGAACGCGACCGTGATATTGCCGTCTGGATCGACTGGTGGAAGAACGTTCCAGCCGAGCTTCCAGCCGACGATGCGCTCTCCTTGCAAAACCCCTCCCCTTCTCACCTCGACACGGAACGAGCATTCCGAGCACGCGGAGCACTGGGCGGCAAAGGTGCTGCTGATCCTATCGTACGTATCCTCAACGCCTATGTGTCCAGCGGAGCTACGGTCCCTTCCGAGAAACGCATGGTTCAAGCGGGTATACGTGCGCTTGGCCGCCTCCAGACTCCCGAAGCGATCCAACGCCTAATCGAACTCCTCAAGAACCCTCAGTGGGCACGATACGCAGCGGAGGCACTGGGCGACTCCGGAAATAGCGAGGCAGCGAACGCGCTGTTGCGGGTCTACCCGAACTATGCAGTCACCACTGCACGTAGAAAGCCTCTGTCTATTCCTCTGGATGACAAACCAGGGTTCGAGGCGGTTGATCGTATGTATGAAACACCTCACGCAATCGCTGCAGCGCTTTGTAGGCTACCTCTCGACGGCAACGAGACCCGAACGGCACTTAGACAAAACGCAATTCGCATCCTCGCAAATCTTCCGGGTGACTTCGACGGCGCCATGCTTTACGAACCAGAAGCGCGCCATTACATCACGGCTTATCTTTTAGAAAAAGCCGGAATTCGAGAAGCCGTTCGTGACATCGCGCTACTCACACTCGGTGCGAACATCCCCACCCCTGACACCGATGGCCTGACAGCCGATGAGAACCAGACCCTCTCTGCTCTGGCTCGATCCGCCCCCGGAGACGCTCCCTTCGCTGCATCCTGGCTCCCTGCTCTCAATCGAGGGACTGAACGACTGCCTCAGATACTCGCACTCCTTACACACGATAATGGCTGGGTGAGGATCAATAGCGCCAAGGTGTTAATGTTTGCCAACGTAGACTCAGCTCGCGACACTATTGCCACACTACTCAAAGACTCGAAACCGGAAGCCGCATACGGCTATTTCGGAGGCTTTTTGTTCACAACACCCAAACAAGGCCAGGACGATTACAACGCCCCCTCACCGTGTTGGCGAGAAGCCTATACACGGGCACTAGGAGTGCTCAGCCACACAAACAGTGTCTCGCTTTTGGTGTCGCTCCTCAATAACGACCAAAATGTTCTAGAAGTTCAACATGCCGCCGCCATCTCACTCGATGCGATAGGCAGTAACCATGCCATCGCCGCGATCAAAAAAGCAGAAGCAGGCCACCCCTTTCACAGCATCCGCCTGCTGGCCCGCGAGTCGCTCTGGAAACGAGGCCTCAACCCCCCACAACCGCTCATTCCCCAACAGCCGGCAGTCCCCACTCCAGCTCACACAAAATCTGATGCTCTCGTATTCATCAAGGGAAGCAACCAGATGCCAAATAATTTCCAGATAGACATCTGGCGCCAAACCTATTCAACAACCGATTCAGGTCCAACTTACAGGCTCGGAACAAATCTCTTTCTGCTTTCCTCCACCACAGCCGGAGGAAAGGTAACACCACTGACAAGCTTCAAGGATGGCTATGTGGCCGACTGCGAAGTCTCTTGGGACGGCACACGCATCCTGTTTGCACGACGCGGCGGAGACCACAACCCGTGGTGGCACCTCTACGACATACGTGCCGACGGCTCAAAATTACGACAGCTCACATCCGGCCCCTACCATGACGTTCAACCCACGTTTCTCCCGGACGGCCGTATCGTATTCTCCTCCACGCGCATAGGCACGCGCGATGAATATCACGGCTACCCCGCCACCGGCCTGACGGTCATGAATGCTGACGGAAGTGATATCCACTGCATTGGATTTAATCTGGGACGCGATAACGAACCCTCTATCATGCACGATGGCCGTATCACGTTCAGCCGACTCGACCTCTTTTACTCACGGCTCAAAACAGAAATAACCGTTCAAGCGGCCTTCCCTGATGGCACGAAAAACGTGACGCTCTACGGCCCGGAACGGCGAACATTCTGGCATGAAGTCACAAAACAATCGGGTGAACGCTACTGGGGTGAAAAACCGCCACGCCACCGCGTGCTGCGAACGACTCAGCCTCAATCTATCGACAATAAACGCATCCTTTGCACCTCAACCGCCGGCCCCGTTGTCATCGGACCGGGACAACTCAATGAACGCATTATTCCCCGATTCAACAACATGGCCGTCACCTCCCCCTTCCCGCTCGATTCTCGCAAGGCGCTCTGCTCTGCTAGTGTTCGCACGAGTGATCAATCAGAGGTCGACCTCGGTATCTATAGAATGGATATTCAGACTGGACGACTGACGCTGATCTATAATGATCCCGATTCCGCTGACTTCGAAGCTCGGCCTCTGAGCCCTCGCACGGCTCCACCCGTTCTCGCAACGCCACCACGCAGTACAGCATTCACTGCACGACTTCTATGCGTTTCCGCACGCAACTCCCGCGACCCGGCTACTCGCGAACGTGGAAAATACGTACGCATCATCGAAGGCCAACCCGTCATGTCGCGACATCACACACACACAAACTCAAAAGGCGAGGCCTGGAAGAACCATGTCGGCACCCGAGCACGCGTTCTTGGCACGGTCCCACTTGCCTCAGATGGATCGTTTTTTGTCGAAGTCCCCGCAGATCGACTGATGCACTGCCAGATTCTTGACAGTGATCGTCAGGTTGTCGGCAACCAGCTTATCTGGATGTATGCACGGCCCGGAGAAACCAAAAGTTGTGTAGGATGTCATGAACGTCCCGACACAGCACCTCAAGCGGCTGGCTTTATACCCTCAAGTGCGCTCAACCCCCCTACCCAATGCCTTCCAACCGGTGGAGAATTCTCGTACAGGGCAAAAGCTTGGCAGAAGGGTCACCTAAGTGACGAAGCAGAGGAACGCACGCGTATCGTAAATGCCATCAACCTGATGGGTAGACACTAACAACCAAAGGATCGCCAAGCGACCGACCTTAGCCTGTCTCGATCAGGACAGACGCGTTTGTTACCGTTTCGACGGAAACCGAACGGGCTACATGGAGTCTATTCCACAGCAGCGCTAAAAACCAATGGGAGTGAAGTTCCCGCACGTCCCGTGGGTCAAGACTCTATCCTTACGCGATCGCACTCGCCGTTACATTGTGTACGAAGAGGGGTCGGAAACACTGTACGGGATGATCAAGGACCCGAACGAATAACGAGCCCCCTTCGGGGCTGTAGGCCAACATGGGAGCATTGCTATCGTCGAGCGATTCATTCGGACCCTAAAGTACGAAGGACTTAATCTGATAGTCGTCCCCCTATCAGCTAGCGTGATGCGGGAAGAGATCTCAGTTATCATCACCTGGTACAACGACCACCGACCTCATCAAGCCTTGCGGGCGCGTACGCCGATGGAGGTGCATTCACATTCACCCCCGGCACCAGAGCTCGATGTTATTCATAATACAGAAGTACCTACATTGAAGCTCGAGCTCTCATACTTCGATGGTCGCAAGCATCTTCCTGTAGTTGAGATCAAGCGCGCTGCTTAGGTCCGACTGTTGAACGTCTGGCAGTGCTTTCATGGGACCGGTGTGCCCAAAAGGCGTAAACTCGGATGTGAAGCATTCGTGCTCATGCTAGCGATTGGTATCTGTCTGCATTCCGGATGGACCTAGCTCGAATTAAATGCCATCCGAGCTACTTTTTCGGTTCCGAACGTCGCGGGACCCTTACACACCCCCAGAACACAAGATGGTCATTAGCCGCCTCAAACAACTCCCCCCGAAAATGAATCTACCCCAAGGAAGTTAATATCGGTTTCAAACGTTGAAACCCACGTAATATAGGCGCTTGT
>CAXMRT010000204.1:0-21169 GCA_964196025.1 uncultured Gemmatimonadales bacterium
TAGCGCTTGGTGATAGTGCGTTGCGTGAAGGACTCGACGAGGGTGGCGGCCGTTTTAGAAGAGAGCGCAAAGAGCAGGACGCCGGAGGTTGCACGGTCGAGGCGGTGGACGGGGTAGACGAATCTTCCGATTTGATCGCGAACGAGTTGCAGCGCGAACACGTGATCACGTGCTTGCCGTGAGCGGTGCACGAGCAATGCGTCAGGTTTGTTGATGGCGACGAGGTGATCGTCGCGATAGATGATGGATAGCAGGCCCATAGCTGGAGATCAGTGAGAAGTGAGGTTATTTTGTCGGGGTAGATTTGTAGTCGGGGGATGTTTGGTCAGTAGTATGCCAAAAGCGGTCCGCGGCCGGCAGTTGTTTTTTGATTTTACTGGAGGACCACTCGATTTTTGCGTGTGCGCCGGCAGCGTATTCCTGATAGCGAACGCGGATAGGGATATAGGTATTTGATTTTAGACCGACGCCGGAGGAGTTTGTTGATTTGCTGGGTTTGATGATCTGGTTGTTGCCTTTGAGTCGAATGCTCAGGGTGTCGTCGGCGGTCGTGTGAAACTTATACGAGTCGTCCGCAGGGACCTTGATAAATCCGACCCACTCGACGCTGAAGTTGTCTTTGGGCCCGCCTTTATAAGGAGCCGAGTTGCCCCAGCTGTGGTTGATCTCGGTTTCAGGTTGGATGTGTTTGGGTTTACCTGCGAAGGCTGTATTTGGGTAGTAGCGGGCGACCAAGCCGGGTTGATACGTTTTTGCGGCCTTGCCTGATGCGTTGGAATTTCCCGCTAGGAGGGCTTGGAAGAGAGGTTCGTAGTCGATGCCGACCTGCGTGCCGCGCAGCTTTTGTTGATACTCGGAGATATGCTTGCGAAGCAAGCTGAGCTTATAGACGTTGATGTTCATGGCAGAGACGTCTTCGATCATCAGGGGTATCTTTGTCATGTTCGTGACGGGGACGCCGTCACGGTCGAGTTTTTGAGTTAGCCAGCGGAGGGCGCTCGCTTCTCTGGGGTCAATCGGCTTGGCAGTGGGGGCGGACGGCGCATCAGCGGCGGTTTCGGCAGCAACGGGTTCCTTGTTACTGGTATTCATCTCGAGAATCTCTTCCGGCGAGAGGACACCTGTATAGATGCGGACGTCGTCGAGTGCCCCGAAAAACAGATTCTTTTTGGCTTTGTTGATCCCGATGAAGACGGGGGTCTGGTCAGCGGGCGCCCGTTTTTTGACGTCGATTTTCTTGGTACTGATTAACTGTCCATCCGTGTAGGTACGAAAGGTGTTGCCGTCGGATGTCGCTGCGAGGTGGTACCACGTGTCTCTTTCGAGTTCCCCGAACGTGACGACCTTTTTGCCGGCGGGGGTGTTGACGCTTAGGGTCGTGCGGCGGTGGTCAGGCTGGCTCGATTGTATTTTGAAAGTGTTGGAGATATGGATCAGCGTTTGGCTCGAGCCGCTAGTCCCGTGTGAGGGGCCGTCGCCTTTCATCCTGAGGCTCACGCTATACGTGTCGCCGTTGAAGCTAGGCAGACCGCGAAGCCCGCTTTTTCCGTCGAACACCCCAGCATGGTTTTTCGACGTACGCTTTATATACGAAATCTCGCCCGCATAGGATGTGGCGTGTGGGCCAGGGGGGAGGCTTTCTAGATTTTGTTGAAAGTTGTAGCACGCGACGAGGCGTGCTTTCTGGGGAGTTGCGACGATGGTGGGTGTGGGGGGCGGCGTCGGTGTGGGTGTGGGCTGGACGGGCACGGGGCTTTTGACCGGTATTGCGTTCAGGACCGTTAGTTTAGAGAGGAACTCGACTTCGGTGAATCCGGTGATGTTGGTGTCGGGTTTTCCGGCGGTGTAGCTGATGGTGCAGGAGGTAATTTGTATGGGATCGAAGATAAAGGCTGTCCCGCGTTGACCTTTACCCGCGAGTTTTTCGAATGGGAATGTATGGCCCGTGTTAAACACCACTGTGCCCGTTTCATGGCTGTTCGTTTGAAGTCGGAGTTCTGAAAGGATGATAGCGCCTATGGTGACGGGAGATGGCCATTCGAAGCGTAGCGATGAGTGTGCGTTTCTGGGATCTCCGGTCCAGCCATTGTTGGGGGCTATCCTGCCGTCAGTCACTTCGACGTGCATTTGGACCGTTCCGGTGTCAGAGGATGCTGTGGGTTTGATGGTGACGGGTACGTCCACCATTTTGACTGATTCCATCCGGACTGTGATCCGCACGGGGTTAAGTGGAATGACGGGTGTTTGCGGTTGTGGGAGCGATTTCGAATAGCCGTTAGAGGTGTTTGTTTGGGTGGCGGGTTTCTTTGCGGTGGCGAAGGCGATGACGAATCCGATGAGTAGAACACCCATGATGGAGCCGGCTATCAGTGCGGTTTTCGATTTCCCCTTTTTCTCACGGGCGGGATCCCGTCTGTCGCCTGAGTCGGAACGGAGTTTTCGGTTTGCTGCAAGTTGTCTAAGTTCGGAACGTTCTCCGGCAGAGATAGAGAGTCGTTGGGTTTGTGATGCGCTGCCTGAAACGGCATCGGTCTGGACTAGAAAACCGGAGGGAGCTGCCAGCGTGACTGTGGGGGGGGCCGAAACGAGTGATTCTTCTGGTGCCGAGCTTGTTGCCAGTGCGGACATGGCGGAGATCTGGTTGGTGTCGAGTTCGGCAAGCACGGTGAAGAGGTGGGGCTGGGAGAGGAGGCCGCTGGAGTCGAGCTCGGTTCGGAAGGCGGTGTAGTCGAAGGGGACCTTTCGGAATTGAACGCTGCGTCGGTCGAGATCGAAAATGCAGTAGGAGGAGCGTAGGTCGCCGTCGCGCGGGTCGCCCACGCTGCCCACGTTGACGAGGTATCGATAGCCCTCAACGGCGGTGAACCCGGTCGCAGCAGCCCGTTGTAGGCGACCGTCTGGATCGAGGATCATCGTACACGGTTGATGTGTGTGTCCGACGAAAAGGAATGTTTCGTCGGACGCATTGAAGGACGGGACAGCTTCTTCTTCCGTAAAGATATAATCGAAGCGTTCAGGGAGTTCCATTTCGGCGTGACTAAAGAGAACGTCTTCGTCGGCGATCATCATGGGGACTTCGTCTCGAAAAAAAGCTGCCGCTTCGTCGCCTAGTTGGCTGCGCGTCCATTCGATGACTTGTTGTGCCTGTTCATAAAAGCAATCGGAATCGAGCACTCCGCCGATGACGGCATCGTGGTTCCCGAGGCAAAAATGGTCCGCGTGTTCGTAGACGCTATCGAGGACTTCGATTGGAGAGGGGCCGTAGCCCACGACATCGCCGAGACAGATAATACTGTCGACACCGGCTTTCTGGATGTCCTTGAGAACGGCCGACCACGCGAAGCGGTTGGCGTGGATGTCTGAGACGAGAGCGATCCTCATCGTGAGTTATTCCTTATCCGAAACATAGAGAGTTAGTGTAGTGAAAGCGTGGCTTGATTCAAGAAAAACACAGTGACTTAGAGTGTGGCGAGTTACGCTATATTCAGTGTTGCCGAAGGGCCGTTGGGCCTAGGGACTAAATCGGTGGTTGCGCCATAATGGATGTTACCTGATCGGAGGGGGCGGCTATCGGGGTAAATCAATTGAAGAAAGAGCCCCTAGCAACGATTAAGGGTGGCTATCGTCGAGCGAGCCGACATGGAAAAACCCGCATTCTGGACGAATTTTGCTTCGAATGTAGTCATCAAAGAGCGTCGAGGATCCAGACGCGTTAGGAGCCTTGAGTGATGCTACGAGAGACAGAATCTTCAAGAAGCTTCGGTGACATTCATTATGGCGGGACCATTTGCAGAGCAACTTTCCTTCGGTAGTCTTTTATTCTGGCGCAACGCGCGGGTGGGCCTACTAGGCTGTATTTTTGGGCTTAGTGCCCCTTTTCTATGGGATCTCTATTTTGGGATCAGAATTGGCCAAAAAACGTATCCTAAGATTGTACTTTCGTTTCGCCTTGGTAGAGTGCTGGATCGACTGTTTTTTTGGTACTGATTCGGAGGGGTGGGCATGCAGGTAGAGCGGTTTGTGGATAGGCATGTTGGGCCAACATCAGAGGACGTCGCGGAGATGCTGACGGAGCTTGGTTTCGAGAGTATGGCCGGCTTGCTGGAGGGTGCTGTACCTGCTGAAATTCGTGACTCCACTCCGATAGAGATGCCGGAGGCGTTATCAGAGCAGGAGGCGTTAACTGAGTGCCGAGACCGGATGTCGCGCAATGACGTGAAGCGGTCGCTTATCGGGATGGGCTACTATGGCTGCCACATACCTCCGGTTGTGCAGCGCAACGTTTTCGAGAACCCAGGATGGTACACGCAGTACACGCCGTACCAAGCTGAGATCGCCCAAGGTCGATTGGAAGCGTTGTTGAACTTTCAGACCATGGTCTCGGACTTGACCGGGTTGGAGGTCTCCAACGCGTCCCTATTGGATGAAGGGACTGCGGCGGCTGAAGGCGTCTATATGTGCTATAACTTGAAGGCCCGCAACGCACCTGATTTTCTTTTCATTGATGAAGCCTGCCACCCTCAGACGATTGCGGTTATTCAGACGCGCGCAAGAGCTTTGGACATCGAGGTTGAGATTGGGGACCCGGCACAGATGGATCATTCCACGAGGCCTTTTGGTGTTGTGCTGGCTTATCCCGCTACGGATGGTCGACTGGTTGATTATCGATCCCTGATCACGGCAACTCATGAGCATGGCGGCCGCGTGATTATGGTAACTGATTTATTAGCTCTCTGCCTGTTGACATCACCCGGTGAGTTAGGGGCGGACGTGGCGGTAGGTAGCGCGCAGCGTTTCGGTGTGCCGATGGGATATGGGGGCCCACACGCTGGGTTCTTTGCCACGACCGACGCTCACAAACGGAAAGTTCCAGGACGTATCGTGGGCGCATCGGAAGACGTCATGGGGCGACCTGCCTATCGGTTGGCATTGGCGACTCGCGAGCAACACATCCGGCGGGATAAGGCCACGAGTAACATTTGCACGGCACAGGTCCTGCTCGCCATTATGGCGTCGATGTACGCGGTCTATCATGGGCCGACAGGATTGCGTCAAATAGCAGAGCGTGTTCAATCGCTAACGACTCTATTGCGGGCGGGTTTGACCCAGGTGGGGTTGGAGGTGTTGAATGATTCGTGGTTCGACACGCTGACGGTTCGCGGAAACGCAGCGGAGTTGATAAAGGTTGCCGAGGCGTCCGGAGTTAATATTAGGGGTATAGCGGATGATGTGGTCGGAATATCGCTTGATGAAACGGTTGGGCTTTCAGACGTATTGGACCTGATTGGTGTGTTGAGCAAGACGCGTGATCATGGTGTGTCGTTGGCTGACCTACCTCCAGGCACGGAAGGGATTCCTGACTCGCTTCAACGTCGATCCGAGTATCTGACTCACCCTGTATTCAATCTCTATCATTCTGAAACCGAGATGCTTCGGTATATACGGAAGCTTGAGAGTCGGGATCTCTCGTTGACGCGATCGATGATTCCTCTGGGCTCGTGTACGATGAAGCTCAACGCGACGTCTGAAATGATGACCCTTGGCTGGGATACGGTCACGAATCTCCATCCCTTTGCGCCGCAAGACCAAGTCAGCGGGTATCTGGGGTTGTTTGATGATTTAGAATCGTGGTTAGCTGCGATTACGGGTTTCGATGCGGTTTCCTTGCAACCAAATTCGGGTGCGCAAGGGGAGTATGCAGGGCTGTTGGTGATTCGGGGGTATCATGAATCGCGCGGTGAAGGTGATCGTCGGATTTGTTTGATTCCGAGTTCTGCCCATGGCACGAATCCGGCCAGCGCTGCTTTGGCGGGTATGAAAGTGGTTGTCGTGGCTTGCGACGGGGATGGCAATATCGACCGCGATGATTTGCGCGCGAAGGCTCTCGATCATTCGGACAGGCTCGCGGCACTGATGGTGACGTACCCATCTACCCACGGTGTGTTCGAGGAAGGAATTACGGAGATTTGTCAGATCATTCACGACCAAGGCGCGCAGGTCTATATGGATGGAGCCAATTTACAGGCTCAGATCGGGCTGTGTCGGGCGGGTAGCTTTGGGCCTGACGTTTGCCATATCAATTTGCACAAGACCTTCGCCATTCCCCACGGCGGTGGGGGGCCGGGCATGGGCCCAATCGCTGTGAAGGCGCACTTGAGTGACTTCCTGCCGGGACATCCGGTTGTAGACGTCGGTGGACTGAAATCTTGGGGCCCGGTATCCGCCGCACCGTGGGGAAGTTCGGCAATTTTGCCTATTTCGTGGATGTATATGCGCATGATGGGGCCGGAAGGACTGGCTCACGCGACGGCAGTCGCGATCTTGAGCGCGAACTATATTGCGCGTCGGTTGGAGCCTCACTACCCCATTGTCTACAAGGGCAGCTCGGGACTGGTGGCCCATGAATGCATTATCGATTTAAGTGCTGTTAACAAGGCTTCCGGTGTGGATGAGAATGACATCGCGAAGCGGCTGATTGATTACGGGTTTCACGCGCCGACCGTTTCATGGCCGGTTCCGAAGTCCATGATGATTGAGCCCACTGAGAGCGAATCCCTTTCCGAGATCAATCGGTTTTGCGATGCCATGATTCATATCCGAGAAGAAATCCGCGAGATTGAAAACGGTCACGCGTCGGCTGAAGACAACGTGCTGAAGGGGGCTCCGCATACTGCGCAGGTGTGCTTAGCGGATGACTGGGATCGGCCGTATAGCCGTTCGCAAGCGGCGTATCCGGTTCCGTGGCTACGGGACAACAAGTTTTGGCCTCATGTATCCCGCATTGATAATGTCAAAGGGGATCGAACCTTAGTGTGTTCGTGCTTGCCGCTGTCTGCATTTGAGTAAAGAAACGGCGCGGTCTAGGCGCGTGCTGTTCCGGCGGTATAAAAGGGCAGCGTCGAGACCTGTCCCGCGAGTTGCTTTCCGCGGGAGTTGATCACCTCTAGCTGCCGACCTTCGTCACACATGTCTGCATTGAGATAGGCCATCGCGATTGCATGTGTGAGGCTTGGAGAATATGTCCCCGAGGAAACGATGCCGACCTCTTCGCCGTCCGCAAGAACGCGATCTCCTTCGCGTGCCGCTTGCCGTCCATCTAGTTTGATTGCTGCTAGATAGCGGGGCAGACCATTCTCTAGGGCCGCGTGAGTGGGGGCGCTTCCGATAAACGATTTTGTTTTATTGATGAACATCCCGCGAGCGGCGGCGACTGGTGAAAGGTCGTTTCGTAGCTCGTGCCCGTAAAGGGCATAGCCGGCCTCGAGTCGGAGAGTGTCGCGAGCACCCAGACCCGCGGGTTCGATCCGTTCGTCAGCGCATAGTCGCATCCATACGTCTGCTGCGGCGTCTGAGGGAAGAAAGAGTTCGTACCCGAATTCGCCAGTGTAGCCGGTTCGGCTCAACAGAACGCGCATGCCATCGAGCTCTAGTTGGGTCAGTCGAAAATAGTTGAGGTCGGGCATCTTTGTCTGGAAAACAGACTCCATGGCCTGTCGAGCTGTCGGGCCTTGTATATCTATTTTCGCGGTTTCGGAGCTGATGTCTACGATCTGCGTGTCGGCTTGCAAGTGGCGATTGATCCATGAGAAATCCGTGGCGATAGTGGCAGCGTTGACGACGAGCCAGAAGGTGTTCGCGTCGAGTTTAAAGCAGATCACGTCGTCGATTACGCCACCCGTTTCATTGAGCATGTACCCGTACCGGGACTGGCCGTCCGCCAGGGTGTCAATAGTTTGGGTGAGGAGGTTGTTCAGCGTGGATTCGGCGCCCGATCCGCTCAGAACAAATTCGCCCATGTGGCAAATGTCGAAGATACTGCACGCCGTTCGCGTGTGGGTATGCTCTTGAAGGATCCCCGTGTACTGGATGGGCATTTCCCAGCCGCCAAACTCGGCTAACCGAGCTTTTTGCTGAGTATGGCAGTCGAAAAGCGGTGTGCGCAGCATCTTAATCGCAGTGCGCTAAGAGTTTTTCTTGCAGGACTGCTTTGTTTGCGGGACCGGTTTGTTCGACGAGTTCCCCGCCCTTAAAAATGAGTAAGGCTGGGATGGATTGGATGCCGAACTTATCGGCGAGAGGGCGTTGGTCTACAATATCAACTTTTCCGATTTTTACTTTTCCGGTCAGGTCGCTTCCCAGCTGATCAAGCATGGGAGCAATGGCTTTGCAGGGTTGGCACCATTCGGCCCAGAAGTCTACGAGGACGACGGACGGGTTGGAATCGGTGACTTCATTTTGCCAGTTGTCTTCAGTGATGGTTACGGTGTGTTCGGACATGAGAGGGGGTTCCTGTGAGTTATGAGTTACGGGGGCTTATTGCCCGAAGTCGTGCGGAAACTGCTGTGGCCACGTCCAGATCATCTCTGGTTGTTGTTGTTTCGACCAGTCTGATTTGTCTCTGACTCCGAACGGCGTTTGAACGGCGAACATATAAATCGTGGTTCCGATGACGCCCAGCGCCACAAAGCTCAGCACCGCGAAGAACCAACCGGGTTGGTCGATCACCTCTGGTCCTGTGTCGGATTGAAGGACGAGCTGAGGCTGTTCTTCCTCTTCTGGCTCGTCGGCCGCCCCGCGCTTGAGTGTGACCTTCTTGCTGCCCTCTTCTCGATCTGGGCGTTTCAGTTTGATGGTCTTTTTGCGAGTGTTGGTTGCCCCTGTGTCAGACTCTTCCTCAGGGGTGCCCGAGTTTGTTGTTTTGCGAGGGCGCTGAACCTTTATTGTAGAGGCTTCGCTTGGGCGTTTCAAGCGGATCGTTTTTGGCGCGGCGGCTTGCTCGCTTTGCTCGCTTGCTAAGGCGTCTTGGAGAGAAAGGCGAGACGTCTCTGATTTTTGGTCGTCTGACGCTACAGGGGCTTTGCGCTGAATAGTTGGGGCATCTGCCTTAGGCTTGATCCGTATTGTTTTAGGTGCGGCGAGGGCTTTTCCGACAGGGGCGATTCCACCGCTCTCCGACTTCATCGCATCTTCTAGCGGGATACGAGAGGTTTCGCCTTTCTTGGCATCACTGGCGCCAGGTTTGTTGGCTCGCGCCACGGGTTTGACGCGGATCGTGCGTGGAGCGGCTCCAGCGGTGTTCTTTGTAAGATCAATTTGCTGGGTTTTTTCGGTGGGTTCCGCTTTTTTCAAGATGGGTTTGACTCGAATGGTCTTCGGCATATCGCCACCAGCGCTTGCGGGCCCTGACGGTTTCGGAGAAATCTTTTCACCCGACTTTGAGGTCAGGTCAATACTCATTGTGGCTGCTTGATCAGCACTCTTGGCCTTAGGGCGAACGACCGATGCCTTCGCTTTTAACTCAGGTTTCGCCACCGATTCTTCTGCGTCTGTAGCGCTAAGGTCCAGATGCATGGTTGATCCCTGAGACGCGTCGGCTACGACACGTTCAACAGAAGGAGCGACCTTTGGCGACAGTTTCGCTGCGGGTTTCGCTGCAACTTTCACTGCGGGTTTCGCTGCGGGTGCACTGGGTGCGATGCCGGCCTTTCCGTCATCCAGATTGATCTGCATAGTGGTAGCCGCATCATCGAAATCGTCTTCTGGTTCGTTGGCGGGAGGGGGAGTGGTTGGTTTTGGGGCAGAGCTCGCCTTTCCGTCATCCAGATTGATCTGCATGGTGGTCGCCGCATCGTCGCCGTCATCGTCTGCTGATCCGAGGTCAAGGGGAGGCCGGGAGGCGGGGATCGGGATGCTTATCTTTGGCGGGAGTCCGCTGGTGTCGTTTTCTCCGTTCGAATCCGCCATCATGTTCCCCTTGTTCTCAATGCACTCCTATATTCCACTCACTGGCCGCTGTCGACTTGTCACGTTTGGATGCGTCGTGACAAGGTCGGTTGTTGGCCGCTTTCCCAGAACATCCGAGGACCTTTTGAGTTCTCCAGCTGGAAGAATCGGTGAAATTCAACGGCCTTTATCGTATCTACGCAGGAGGGTTGAGGTCAACCAGAAAAAGGCTGTTAATGGGGGCCGTTCTAGACACATGGATTGATTGAAGAAGGTGCCCGAGCGGGTAGCAAACGCCCTATATTTCCGATATTTCGGATTCTTTGGCTGTCAGCATGCTATCGACCTTGGATGTGTGAGTGTCGGTGAGTTTCTGGACACTATCCAGGGTTTGATCCCGGTCATCTTCGGTGATAGAGCTGTTCTTTTGGAGGGTTTTGGCGTGCTCGTTGGCTTCGCGGCGTAAATTACGAACGGCGACGCGGGTTTCCTCGGCGTAGCGTTTGGCGACTTTAACGAGGTCCCCACGTCGTTCCTCGCTCAACTCTGGAATGGGAATACGAATGACTTTTCCGTCGTTCATAGGGGTCACGCCGAGATTTGCGGCTTGAATACATTTTTCGATTTCGCCGAGAATGGAGGGGTCATAAGCATTGATGACGAGTAAGCGTGGTTCAGGCGAGGAGATGCTTCCGAGTTCACGGATGCGAGTTGGGGCCCCATAATAATCGACGGTGATGTTTTCCACGAGGCTCGGAGAAGCTTTCCCCGTCCGTATGCCGGAGAGCTGTTCATGATAAAAAGCGACGGACTTGTTCATTTTCTCTTCTGTTTCCAGCATGATTTCTTCGATCGATTCCATGAGCCTTCTCCTTCAATTAGCTTGATACAAGTGTGCCGACCTTCTCGCCACGGAGAGCTTTTAGGATGTTGCCCTCCTCGAAAAAGTTTAGAACGATGATAGGGATATTGTTTTCCATGCAGAGAGAAAATGCGGCAGCATCCATAACTTTGAGCTGATTTTTTAGTGCATCGAGGTAGGTGATGGTGTCGTAGCGGGTTGCGCTGGGGTCCGTCATTGGGTCCGCGGTATACACACCGTCGACCTTGGTGGCTTTGATTACGGCATCGGCATCAATCTCGCTCGCTCGCAGGGCTGCGGCCGTATCTGTACTGAAATAGGGGTTACCTGTGCCGCCACTGAAAATGACGATGCGGCCGCGTTCGAGGTGGGTGATTGCGCGCCGCCGGATGAAGGGCTCTGCGACTTCTTTCATTTCGATAGCCGTTTGAACGCGTGTGTCCAGGCCGACTTTTTCCATGGCGTCTTGGAGGGCAAGGCCATTGATGACGGTTGCGAGCATGCCCATATAATCGCCCGTCGTGCGATCGATCCCTCGGGTTTGACCGCTGAGGCCTCGAAAAATATTTCCGCCACCGATCACAATGCCGATTTCGACACCGGTGGCTTTGACTTCCTTAATTTGTTCTGCGATGGAGGCCACGATATCAGGGTCGATGCTGAGACCCTTTTCTTTGTTTTGAAGGGTTTCACCACTGAGTTTAAGAATAATGCGGCGGTATTTTCCTTGTGAGGCGGACGTGGTTCCCATCGTTTACAGCTCCCTGAGATCAAAATCATTACGGTGCCGACAGGCGTGGAACTCCCCGTTAGTCCGAGCATCCTGCAGGCTGGCGGCCAACATAGAGGATCGCTGCGAGAAAGTAAAGAGGGGAAGTGGTCGCTGAGTGCGTCTAGCGGCGCTGTTGGGGCCGCGTCGCTTGGATGGAGAGAATCGGAAGGATTTCTCTCGGAACATCGCTCTTCAGTTCGAAGAGAAGGAACCCGCTCGCTCCTCGTTGGCGAAGTAGTTGGATTTGTTCCAAGGTGTCGACTGGGTCGAGATAGCTTTCGGTTGCGCGAATTCCGATGCCAGGGTAGATGCGGCCGTTGCTGTTTGGGAGGGCGAGTTGCTTGCTGACATACTTGTCGAACTCTGCGAGCTCGGTGCTGTAGTTCATGGGGCAAACGAAGTCCACTAGGTTTGATTCAAGCCAGGACCCCCAGTCCTGCGCGACGCTGCGGGCGCAGGATGGGTAGCTTCCGAAGACGGCTGCGGAAAGAATGAGTTTACGATTGATTGCGCGGGTCGCTTTGCGGGTATCCGCGACGAAACGGGTGATGTTTCCGGCTCTCCAAGTCAGGAACGTGTCGGTATGAGTACCCGAGATCACATCCTTTGGCCAACGTGCGATAGTTATTCCGGAGGCGCGCTGGAACCTCGTTTTGCAGCCGGCACAGTAACAGCTATGGAGGTCTCTATAGCGGATATAGTCGAGGTGAATGCCCGTGACAGGTTTGTGGGCCATTTCTTTGATTCCGGCGAGTTCCATCGCATGGTTTTTGGGGTTCGAGGGGCACAGCCAAGAAATAGTTTTCCCATTATCGGTGACTTGCAGGCGTTTCTCTAGACGGAGTTTTTCAATGACGGCAGGAGGCGCCTCCTGGAGAGACCAGCAGACTTTCCAGACATGGACCTCGAGTTTATGTCGTTTGGCTGCCTTCAGGCAGGCGGTGAGTTGGTCGCCGTAGGCGCGGTAATTGTCGGACTCTGGGAGTTGTGCGCTTTTGTAGTGGGCCGAGGCGCTCCACATGAGATTGGGGAACACTGCCGTTATTCCATTGCGTGCAAGAACGGCGCAAGTGGCCTCCCAGCCGCCTGGATAAAGACCCATGCCTGAGTGGTCCCAGATTCCTCGAAACTCCTTGTGGCGAGTGGGGATGGTGCAGGCGAAAGCCTGTGTGAGCATGGACTCGAGTTCCCGTGCGGAGGAGATGGTGGTGGGATAGTCCCCTTTTCGAAAGGATGTCTGCAGCTGCTTTTCGAGAAGCGTGGATTGGGTTAGAAGGATCTCGACGGTCGGATTCTGGGGTGCCGCCTTGCGGATGGCTGCGATGGCCGCGCCTGAGGACGGGTAGCGCCCGATGGTTTTGTTCCGGTAGGTCGCGCCTGCTTGCTGCCAAGCGGAGGGCACCCATTGTCCGATGAGTGCGACCAGCATGTGTTTCTTGTTTTCGGCATCATCACGGAGCAGGACATGGCTCATCCAGTATCCTGAACGACTCTTTACCCAGGCGGGGTCGGCTAGTCTTACCCCTTTTGCATTGTACCACCATGCTGCGACACTGGCGGAAGACGATGCGGGCAGGGCAGGCCGGATATTCCAAGAGCGTTGGTAAACCCGGTTGGGGCTGTGACGTGGGCCATCCACAAACTGGAACGAGCTCCACCCCCCGTCGTGCCGGTTCGATTTATAGCGTCCGAGCGAAAACCCCATCATAGCGGCGAGAGGTTCGCTCGAGGAGTAGCAGACGATGAGCTTGCCTCCCTTATTAAGGAATTGTTTGAGTTGTTTGAGTTCGGATGGAGTGGGTTGTGGATTGTATCCCAGTAGCGCTACCTTCGCGCCGGCCAAGCGGCCGGCAATGACGGCCTCGTCGGTAATGACCCGATGGGGAATATCGAGGTCGGTGAGCCAGGTCCCGAGTCGTTCCGAGACGCGCTCGGCGGTCCGACGTTCCGCACCGGGGGGGGCAGACGCCGTTCCCTTTACGATCACCACCGCTTGTGCGAGGGCCGAGATGGGCATACACACGGCAGCGATCGTTATGAGAGTGCGGCAGACGTTTAGGTATGTGTAGCGCGGTACCATGAGACGAATGCCTTGATGCCTTCGGGAAGAGGAGTGGAGGGGGAGTAGCCGAGCATGGTGCGCGCTTTTGAGATGTCGGCGCAGGTCATGGTCACGTCGCCGGGTTGCGTCGGTTGTTTGTCGAGGATCGCGGAAACGCCGAGATTTTCTTCGATACAAGAAACAAGCTCACTCAAGGTGGTGGTGGCAGCCTCGCCGAGGTTGAAAATTTCAAAGCCTTGGGGCCGATCGATCGCGGCGACCACGCCTTGGACGATGTCATCCACATAGGTGTAGTCGCGTCGAGTCGATCCGTCCCCATAAAAAGGAATAGGTGTTCCCTCAAGGATCAGGCGCGTGAACTTGGAGATCGCCATGTCCGGTCGTCCCCGTGGACCGTAGGCTGTGAAAAACCGGAGTGCGTTGATGGTCATCCCATACAAGTGGTGGTAGGTGTGGCAATATAGCTCCCCGGCAGCTTTTGTCGCTGCGTAGGGGCTAATGGGTTTGTCGATTCTCACATCTTCTTTAAAAGGGGAGGGGGTCGAATCGCCGTAGACGCTGGAGCTGGAAGCGAAGACGACGTGGGGGACCTTATGAGCGCGGGCTCGGTCGAGCATCCGGAGCGTGCCGAGTCCGTTCACTTGCTCATAGAGGATAGGGTCCTCGAGGCTCGGTCGGACGCCTGCGCGTGCTGCGAGATGTACGATGACGTCGAAAGGACCATGCGTGAACGCCTGGTCGAGGATCGCGTCGTCGAGAATATCGCCTTTGATAAAGGTCATCCCTCCGCTTTTACTTGCGGCACTCAGATTCGCTTTTTTCAGGTCGGGCGAGTAGAAATCATTCAGGTTGTCGATGACAACCACCGTATCGCCGCGACTTAATAAGTGGTCAAGAAGGTGACTGCCGATAAAACCGGCACCTCCGGTGAGGCAGATGTTCATTGTGGGTTGGCTCCTTGGATTTTGGGTAATCTAGGGAAGTTCACCTTGGGTGTCAATTTTAGGCCGTGAACCCCAGCACTCTTTTTTATGGTAAAAGAGGTGAAATCTGATAGGTTTTGGGCCACTTATGAACACAGGATCATCAGAGAACTGGAAAGGCATCGTGCTCGCTGGAGGTGCAGGCTCGAGGCTATACCCAAGCACCTTGTCGACAAGCAAGCAGTTGTTGCCGATTTATGACAAACCGATGATTTACTATCCCCTTTCGACTCTGATGCGGGCAGGCATTCGCGATATTTTGATTATTTCTACACCATCCGACCTACCTCGCTTCGAAGAAATGTTGGGAGATGGCTCCCGATTCGGTATTTCACTATCGTATATCGTTCAACCCTCGCCCGACGGCATTGCTCAAGCGTTTTTGCTCGGGGAGCGCTTTATTGGTGACTCGCACGTATGTCTGATCCTTGGCGACAACCTGTTTTATGGTGACATGAAATTCATGCGCGAAGGGATGGAAGCGTCAGGGGGCGGAACCGTCTTCGGTTATGAGGTGACGGATCCTGAGCGGTATGGCGTTGTGGAGTTCGATCAGGCAGGGACGGTGTTGAGCATTGAAGAGAAGCCTGCGACGCCGAAGAGTAACTTCGCGATTCCGGGACTATACTGCTATGGACCCAGCGTGGTAGATGTGACGCGCGAGCTTAAGCCTTCTGCTCGCGGCGAATTAGAGATCACCGACCTGAATCGTATCTATCTAGAAAAAGGCGAACTCCATGTTAAACTATTGGGGCGCGGCATGGTTTGGTTGGATGCAGGAACTCCAGAAAGTTTTCTAGAAGCCGCTAACTTCGTCGCCTCAATCGAGGGGCGCCAAGGGTCCAAGGTTGCGTGTTTGGAAGAGATCGCGTTGCGAATGGGTTTTCTCGATGGAGACGTCGTGATGAAGTTGCTGGAGCCCTACGCCAATAGCGATTATGTGCGCTATGTCCAATCTGTTGCCGACCAGCTAAAATAAGCCACGTGTGGGAGTCACCGTAGTGTGAATGATGGCTAAACTTGGAACCATACTCGATTGGCTGATGTTCGCACTGGTTAGCGTCGTTGTTTTTGCCTCCCCGTGGATTTTTGGAGGCTGGGAGCAATGGTGGTTTTGGCCGTTCTCTACGCTCATCTGCACGGCGCTTGCCATCTTTCTTCTACGCGTGCTGGTCACACCCTCTCTACTGAAGTTGGAACGAAGTGATGGCCGACAATTGCTGTTGGGCTTGCTGTGGGTGATTCCATTCCTCCTGTATGCCGGCGTCCGCGCGGTGCAGGCCGAAGTAACGGTTTCCGCAGAGCGTAGCTTTCTACTATTCTTGTACCCGGTGGTGTTGGGAGTTGTTGTTGTTGTCGGATACTCGCGACGACAACTGGTTGGCACGGCGATTGGGTTGATGGTGAACTTTTTTTGTCTAGGTGTCTATGGTGTGGTGAATCATGTGTTGACCGGTAGCCGAAAGGTGATGTGGGCGGATGGCTTTGAGCAGTACTGGGGGGATGATCGCGCGTGTGGCTCGTATTTCGTACCCGATCATTTTGCGGGGATCATGACGCTGGGGTTTAGCATGGCGCTTGGGGTCATGTTGGCGCGAGCGCCATGGTCACCAAAGGTGATAGCGGCCAAATCTGGCGCGCTGTTACTGGCTCTATTAGCGGTTGTTTGTGTTGTGATGAGCAAGTCGCGCGGTGGTGGAATTACGCTCGCGTGCTTGCTGGCCCTTGTTCCCTTCTGGGGCTTTCATCAGTGGCCGCGTAGGATTAGGTGGTCGTTGCAAATTGGCATCATGGTGGCCTCCGTCTCTGCCTGTACGATTTTCGTAAGCACGGAGTCTCCGTATATGCAGCGCTTTACGAGTTATTTCCCTTCGATCGAATTAAGCGATGAGGAACAGTCAGGAAACGTATTGGAGAAGGGGTCGCTGTATGTTGAAAAAATGCTTTCCCACCCCCGGGTGCTAAGCCATACGCGGCCCATGATGTACGCTGCGGCCACCCGTGCGTGGGAGACAGAGCCTTTGTGGGGGATAGGGGCGGGAATGCACGGAGAGGTGTCGTCTCGATTTATGGCTAGTGAGGATGGTGATAAGGCCGCCGGTGTATGGCCTACGCGTTACTTTGCGACCCTGCGATCTGATCATGTTCATAGTGACTGGTTGCAGCTGCTCGAGGAGTATGGGGCTTTTGGTTTCGTTCTGTTCGTATTGCCCTATATGTTTGTGTACGGAGTTCTTCATGTTGGGCGTCGGATGGAGCGGGATGACCGCTGGTCCCTCGACTATATGGAGACGGGACGTCAGGAGTACCCGTGGCTTCTCGGGGCGAGTTTCGCGTTCATCTGCATGACGGTGTATTCAGTCGGCGACTTCAATTTGCATATGCCTGGGACGGGCTGGGTGTTTAGCGTTGTTTTAGCCATTCCGTTGGGCTTGTTGTTTAATGTGAGCAGGGAACGCTAACGCGGTGACAGGAAACATCTCAGCCCTCGTCAATCGAGCTATTTTTGTAGGCGTCGCGGTCGTTATGTGTCTGTTTTTGGCACATCTAGCTACTGCACAAGGAATCCTCGATATCGGCTTGTTCGTGATAGTAGTCGCGGTCGCGATTGCGTGCTTCCTGCCGCGAGTCACAATTATTGGCATCCTTGTGCTTGGCTACTTACCCATGCTCTTCCCCCTCATCGGGCGTTTTGAGGATGTGTTTGGGATTAATTTGCATTCGTTCGACCCCTTGTTGATGGGCGTGTTTATTAGCGTTCTTATGAAGGGACTGCCTTATATGATGAGGCGTTTCTCTGTGTTTCCATGGGGCGTCTTGGTGCTGCTCGCTTTTTTCGTTTGGATGGCCACCCAGCTGGGTTTGACCTTTCAGAAGTATGGTGCATTTTCAGCGATAGGGGAGTGTCGGACTTACTATGGGTGCGTGGTGATGGTGCTGTATGTCATGGTCCACATGAATACGGCTGCTAAACGTTTTTCGTTGCTCCGCTGGGTGCTCTTTGTTTGTCTCTTTAATGCAGTTCTCATCATAGCTGCTGCGGTTTTCGTGAATAGGGATCTCGCAAGTATTCGGGTGGTCTCGGCGACGATAACCTTGGGCATGGTGTATGGGCTTGTGGGGTTAATCATTTTTCGAGAAGACCGACTTTTCCGGGTCCCCGCACTTGTTTTGATTGCATCAAGCCTTGTCATTTTTGGGCTGATTATCTTGCCATTACACCGGTCTATCTTGATGGCGCTAATTGCGGCGGTCTCGATGTGTCTGATCCTCCGACAGATCACCTTTAAACATCAAGTCATGTTGGGTGTTTCCGGACTGATGATTGTGGCTGTTGCCGGTGTCCTTGTCCAGGAGATGGGGCAAGACCCGGTGATGCTCGTGGCTGAAGAGTCGAAGGCGTTCTATGCACCTACAGAAGACGGAAATGCTTATTGGCGGCTTTACTTATGGGAGGGGGCAGTCCGAGATATTCGAGCAAAACCGCTGATGGGTTATGGCTTTGGAAAACACTTTCAACTGGCAGGGGCCTACGGTGGAATTATTATGACGTCTCCGCACAACGCATACATCACGATCGCCTACCAGATGGGGTTCGTGGGGCTAGGACTCTACCTGCTTTTCGTTGTATTCCATTTTTTCCACTCATTTAGCCTTCTCCGACGTGACGAGTACGTGAGTACGGATCAAAACATCCTGCGCCTCGGCCTAGTTGTGCTGAGCGCTGCCCACGTTTATTTTTTGGCCTATTCGATCGAGCTGAATTTTGCGACGTGGACGTTAATCGGGTTGGCTGTATCCGTGGCATGTAGCGACCCCGTGGCGGAGGTCGGGAATAGTGGCGGTACGCCGCCTTCCGGAATGCCGGCCCCTCGATCCAACGGACCGGACACTCATCCGGCTTAATAACGAAAACCTGTTTCGGGTTGGAAAAGAAAGCGCAATGGTCATATACTAGCGCCAGATAGAAGAGATGACGGGGATAGGAGGTGTTTGAGAAGCCTCTCGCCATTTCAACACCCATTAAATTTACGCGAGGTGTTCGTTAGCTATGGATAAAAAAATCACCATTACCGTAGCGCTATGTGCGTCGATTTGTATATGGCTTGTTGCTTTGTTTCATTGGTCTGGAAACACCGCCGACATCCAGCTTGCCGGTCGGTCTGTGTTTGGTTGGATGGAGTCGCGGTGGAGCGATTACGGAGGAACCTATTCTCATTGTTACCTTATCCCTTTTGTCAGCCTGTATGCTCTTTGGCTACGCCGAGATCTACTCCGGAATGCCGTGCGGAAGACGTGTCCGCCTGCCGTGGGATTGATCGTCGGGGCACTGCTGCTGCATGTTATCGGCGCGCGTTGCCAACTGCCTCGCTTGTCGGTGGTCGCCTTCATCGGGCTACTTTGGTCCATTCCTTTATATCTCTGGGGTTGGAAGGTGGCCCGTGCGCTTATTTTCCCTTGTGCGTACCTCCTGTTTTGCATCCCTATGAATTTTCTGGATGGGATGGCGATGAAGCTGAGGCTTCTTATGACTGTTTTGTCCAGTGGTGTATTAAATGGCTTGGGAATCGAGATCATTCGAAATGGAACCTCTCTTATTTCAACGGTAGGTGAAGGGTTTCGCCTTGAGGTCGCAGACCCGTGTAGCGGGTTGAGATCCTTCCTTGCGTTGACCTCTCTTACTGCTGCTTACGCTTTTTTGGGGTCGGGGGGATTATTGCGAAAATGGTTCCTCTTTGCATTGGCTGCGCCGATCGCTATTATTGGGAATATGTTCCGGATTGTGGTGTTGGGTGTCGTGTCTGCCACGTGGGGGATCGCGCACGTGGAACCGGTGCATGATGCGTCTGGTTATATCGTGTTTATTGTGGCGGTGACATGCCTTGTGGGTGTATCCGCTGGGCTAAATATTAATTGGACGGAAAGGATCGCTAGATGGAAATCAAGCATTACACGCCCTTCCTCCTCGTCAACATCCTCCTGAGTCTCGCGGTAGCGGGACTTTTGGTGATGGGGGACGTTGAGGTGAGTTCGAGCGCCGGTGTTGTGGCGTCTCTTCCAGAAACGTTGGGATCGTTCGAATCGCGCGAAATTTTGCATTGCCAAAACAATCAGTGCCTATCTAGCTTTGTTGTGAGTGATGAGACGCCCTTGAAGGCTTGCCGCCGGTGCGGAGCTGAGTTGGATCAGTGGGCATACGCAGAAAGGCTTCAGTTGCCGCCGGATACCTCCCTGTCGCGGCGCCAATACATGCGCGAGTACGGACAGACGTTTTCCGTAGCGGTTATACTGAGCGGGGAGCACAGGACTAGTATTCATCGTCCTGAGACGTGTTTGACTGGTGGCGGTTTCCAGATTCTCGACTCTCGTCGCATCCTCGTCGAGCGCGCCGGAAAATCATCGTTATCGGTTGAGGTACTGGAACTTAGACACCAGATTTCTGGTGAAAAATCGCGATACGCCTACTGGTTTTCGTCAGAGAAGTATGAAACGTCCTCGTACTTGCGGAGAACGGCTCTTCTTGTTTGGAGCAATATCATCGAGGGAAAAGCATCGCGTTGGGCCTATGTCTCACTATTGATGCCGATGAGTGAAAATTGGGATACTGACGAGGCGGCGCTCCAAGAATTTATCAAGTTGCTCGGCCCGGCTATTCAAGACTGATTCTCACTAGATAGGAGAGGCTCGCGGCCGTCGTTGGTAGGACTGACGCGCTCGCGCTTAGATAGGCCTAGACATATCGGTGCGAAGTAGAAGTAGCCAAAAGCCGTGAAGAGTAGTCCGAAATGTGTCTCTCCGAGTGCACTATTCCCGAGGAGCATGGCGGTTAGGATGTGTGCACCAAAGATCACGGCTGCCTGAACAATGAAGATGTCTAAACAAAGGGTCGAGATATCGTTTTCTTTGCGCTTGAATCCCAAATAAAAACTGAGCCCTAGGCCGAGGAGCGGAACGACGACGGGCGTCCAGGGTAATTGACCGTGGTGTGACAGCTTGCTCGAGGTGTGAAGTGGCGAAAACCCCGCTATATCGTGAAGGAGGAAAGGGAGTGTAACTGCCCCGAACGCTGCCGCGCTGATGCCGCACAGAAGCATGCTCGTTTTTAGGCTTGATGCGCGCCATAGAGCAAAAAATATTAAAGGCGTCATTAGGAAGAAGTTGAAGCGAGATGATAGTGCGATCCCGAAGAGAGTAGCTAGTAGGATGGAAATTGAGAGGCGGGATTTTTTCTGGACAGAGAGCACGAGCAGTCCGGACGTCACGAGTATATAGACTGAGTTCGTGATATAATCCCCCCCTTGGAAGAGTTGATAGAGCGTGGCGGGGGAAAGGAAACACATGATACATGCTGTCGCAAGGGCGATGTGTACATCGCGGTAGAAGAAAGCAATTCCCAAAAAAAATAGACCGATCCAGGCGACATGCTGAACGGTGGTTTCGCCCATCCAGTAAAAGGGGCTCGCGATAAGCAGTGCCCCCGGCATGGGCGTGATGGGACCATCCAAAAAGGTCTTTTTGTAATACGGGTAACGGCCTTCTGAAAACTCTGAAATGGCGAGGTCAATGGCATCATCTGAGTCGGAGGATCCGTAAGATTTTCCTGCGAGCTGGAATCCATCTGTATCAATCTGCGGATGGATATAGGCTTGAGCGCAGAACAGCGATGCCATTAAGACGGCTAATAAAAGAGCGGCGCTCCGAGGGCTCAGCAGGCTCCGTGCCCGTGGCGTCAACCATGTCGTCGCAATCCACAGAGCGACTAGCGA
>CAXMRT010000205.1:0-6261 GCA_964196025.1 uncultured Gemmatimonadales bacterium
CTGCAGCAGTTCCGTACCGGTGATGTCGGAAGGCATTAGGTCGGGAGTAAACTGGATACGCTTAAAGGAGAGCGAGAGTGCTTTGGAGAGCGAGCTGACTAGGAGGGTTTTGGCGAGTCCAGGCACGCCGATCAGCAGGACGTGGCCCTGAGCGAAGATCGCGATCATCATTTCGTCGATGACCTCATCCATGCCTACGATGGACTTGCGCAGTTCTTTAACAATCAAATCGCGTGCTTCACCGATTTTTTCAACGGCCAGAGTTTCGTCTGTTGCTGTGCTCATGCTTTTTTACTCCTAGAAAACAGTCAGTTTATTGCGAAGCGAACGGCTTGTTCACCCGATTATCGGTAAAACGCCATCTTCTTTGTTTGGCGACAAAGTCGTAGTCAATCACATGACAATGACGAAGACACTATAATTTTTCGAATAGCTGATCACAACGGGGGTATGTTGTCTAAATGCGCAAAACTATTGTCTTTTTGCGTCAAAAACCCTACCCACAGGCCTTGCGCCCGTGGAGGCTAGTTCTGAACACACGCAAAGGCTGTCAAGGTGGTCTCATTTAGGCTATTTAAGTAACAGGACGCAAACGGGCTGCTTCAAGCACCCCCCTTTTTTTAACACTGAGAACCTAGAAAGGCGGAACAAGTGAAAAAAACGTTAACCATCTTGGCGATGTCATTGTACGGCGGATTGAGCATAACCGCGGCGGCCCAGACGACACCGGCCATCACCTACGAGGGGCCCAAAGAACACCTACACATCTATCTTTTAATAGGTCAGTCCAACATGGCCGGGCGCGCGCCTTTTACAGAAGAGCAGTCGAAAGTCATTACGCGATGCTTCCTTCTGAACCAGACAGACCAGTGGGAGCCAGCAAAAAACCCTCTTAATCGTCATTCGACGATACGGAAGGGTCTGGGTATGCAAAAGATGAATCCCGGATACAGTTTTTCACAGGCGATGCTAAAGAAGGATTCAACTATTTCCCTGGGCCTAGTTGTTAATGCAAAAGGAGGCTCAACAATCGACCAATGGAAAAAGGGATCGCGTTTCTACAAGGAAGCCTTACGACGCTGCAAAGCGGCACAGCAGGTGGGAACACTCAAAGGTATTCTGTGGCATCAGGGAGAAAGTGATCAGAAAACACCGAATGGGTATATCGACAAGCTTGTGACCTTAGTGACTGATTTGAGAAAAGACGTGGGCGAGGATACGCTTCCATTTGTTGCCGGACAGGTCAACAAGCTGCCTGCGATCAATAGCCAGATTGCCATGCTTCCGAAAAAGCTACCTTCAACCGGATTCGTCAGCTCAGACGGACTGAAAACCATGGATCGTTGGCACTTCGATGCTGAAAGCATGCATCGTCTGGGCACCGGATATGCAGAGGAAATGTTAAAGCTACTCAAGAAGTAGCCGGCCGACGACCGGCATTTCCGACGGCGACGCCGAAACCAGCACCCGACATTCTTTTGTAAAATGCGGAAAACCACTTCAGGGAAATTCGATCGGTTTATGCAAAAAGCAGGAACCCTCTGAACACGGCGCTTCCGCTGGCACTCACAGGGCGGCCGTATCGTGATCCTGAAGGACAGCGATCAGGATGGCATCGCGGACTCCTCCAAAACTTTTGTTGAGGATAGTGATCTTACGGCCCCGCTAGGAGTCACCGGTTTTGGGTAACGAACGCATCTGCGAAGTACATGCTAAAGATTATGCGGGAAAAATATTCGGTCAGGGACAGGTCAACTTTTGGGTGGCTCGCCGAGGCTTGCACGATGTCGGTTATCGCGGGTGGGTTCATATAGAAGGCAAACAACCTTTCGGCCAACAGGACAGCTACCGTCATGGTGCTCATTTTCTGCGAGCCGGTTTTTACAAAACCCTTTAACGCCTTCGACGATAGCCTGTTCGTGCCCGACGCATAGGCCATGCCCTCCGATCGTTTCCTCTTTACGATGCTCGGCAAACGGATCAGTATAGGCGGATGTTCACCAGTGTACTTGATCTTTTCTCGATCGGCATAGGTCCTTCCAGTTCTCATACGATGGGGCCCATGCTGGCAGCTTTGCGATTCATCAACATGGCTTCGGATTTTCTCACGCTAAATCCAACCAGTGATGAGCTCTCTATACGCTGCACATTGAAGGGCTCCCTTGCGTTCACAGGAAGAGGTCATCGCACCGATTGGGGCGTCACGTTCGGGTTGCACGGCTACAGCGCAGAAGAGGTTTCGCGCCTGAACGTCGACGAGGTTTACGAGAAGCTGGTCGATGCCGGAGGCATTCCCCTTAAGGGGGCTACGCTCCGCTTCTCGCCTCAGACCGATATTATTTTCGATACGTCAGAAACGCTACCCGAACACCCGAACGGCATGCTCTACGAGTTACTCGGTCAATCCGGCGAGGTGCTGCTTTCCGAAACCTGTTTCTCGGTTGGCGGTGGCTTCATTCAGTCTGCCGATGAATGGCGGAATGAGCAGAACCCGGCCGCCCCTTCGGCATCCACCCCCTGTCCTTACGATTTTGAGACCGCAGCAGAGATGCTGATCATGAGCAACGAACACGGAATGACGATTGCGGAGATGAAAAGAGCAAACGAGCTGGCCGTCCATTCTGAAGAGGAGTTGGACCGGAAACTGGACGCACTCTGGACCGCCATGAAGATGTGTGTGGAAAATGGGCTACAGGCATCCGGCATCCTCCCCGGAGGCTTGGATGTGCCGCGTCGTGCCGGCAAACTTCACGAGGATCTGATCAAAGATCCGCTACAGGCCAACATCACTGACTGGCTCTGCGCCTATGCCATGGCCGTAAACGAAGAAAACGCTGCCGGCCACCTTGTCGTGACCGCACCCACCAACGGCGCGGCTGGTGTGATTCCAGCCGTTCTCTACAACCATGTCATGAACGAGGGCGGAACGGATGAATCGGCGCGGGATTTCCTTCTCGTGGCGGGCGCCATCGGATCTCTGGTCAAACAACACAGTTCCATTTCCGGAGCAGAGGTCGGGTGTCAAGGCGAAGTCGGAAGCGCCTCGGCGATGGCCGCCGCTGGGATCTGCGCCCTGCGAGGCGGCAGCACGGAACAGGTCGAGAACGCCGCCGAAATCGCACTGGAACACCATCTCGGCATGACCTGCGATCCCGTAAAAGGACTTGTCCAAGTGCCCTGTATCGAACGCAATGGATTCGGAGCCATTAAGGCGCATGCGGCCGCATCGCTTGCACTACGGGGTGACGGGCAGCATTTCATGCCGCTGGATAACTGCATCGCGGCTATGCAGGAGATCGGCGAAGACATGTCGCGAAAATTCAAAGAAACGTCTCTCGGCGGCCTGGCTGTCAATTACGCCGAATGCTGATCTCCTAAAATCAGGGGCCAGGATGCAGTCCGCAGCAACGGCTCACAACATTCACCCTTCCAACATGGGCGCTCGAAGGTCTGGCCTCAGTCCCCGCCGCAAACTCAATCCGAGGGAATCGTGATCTGATGCTTGTCGGCCAAGCGCTGCCAGTAGGATTTCCAATAGGTGTCGTAGTAGTCGCTGGCCGCTTCCTTGATGGTGTCGGAGCTCGTCTTGACAGGCGACTGACTGGGATCGAAGGTTTCTAGATGCCCGCGACCCGCTCGTTCGCGTGGGGAAACGAAGCGCCATGTTGACGTCCCCATCACATCCTCGCAGAGCTGGGCAAGCTGAGGATCATAGGCGATTAGCTGCTCGCGGGTCCTGATATGGTTATGATCGTGATCCATGGTTCGATTGGTATCATACCAAATCTGAAACCCTTCAGCCCAGTATTCACCGCGATTGACCGTTCCGTAACAGGCCTTCTCTCCGCCAAAAACGATGCGCACATTATCGCCTTTCGTGACCCTGACGGTAGCCGTCGTCGCGTTTTGATTAACCAAAATATCACCGCCATCGAGACACGCACGCAAGAGTTTCGGGGGAATATCCGGAAAGGACTTTTCAAGAGCCGCGAGAAGACTGACGGGCGTGTCGCTCTTGACACGACGGAATCGCTGAGCGGCATAGCCATCACGCCACAGCCCCGTGTCCATCGCATGTTTCCACACTGCCTTCAGGCGCTCGTGCAACACCTCGTCAAAGCCAGAGTGATGCACCACATGCCCAAACTCGTGAACCAGAATACTTTCGATCTGCATACCACCGTCATACTCGAGCACATCCTCCTCCGCAAAAAATATAATGTTCTGTCCATCACGCTTGGTAATGAAACCTCGCTGGCGCCAATTATAGAACTCTAGGTCTTGGCCAGTCTTGGTCGTCGCGAACTGAGGAATGTCGGAAGTGAGCTCGTCGTGCCCAACCAGAATGCAGAGAATCTTGCGATCGCGAATACGCTGGGTGATCTCAGGGTTCACGTTGCGCAACAGTCGGTCGAAGAGATAGGCCGCTTCACTAAGCGCGTGGTCGCTGACATTACCGGACGTGGCGATCAGTATGTTTTGTACGAACGCGGTTTTCTTAAAGAAGGCGCGATCCAAATCATACTGAGTGGCGTCGGTGGCACTCAGCTGGCTAACAGGGTAGGACGGCGTCAACGTCTGGCAGCCGATAAGCGGCAAGGCAAGGATGCCTAGTAGGCGAACGAGGTAAAGCTTCATGGGGTCTCCGACAGCTAGTGGTTAAGCATTCACTTTATCTAAAGTCCTGCGTGAAGGGCAAACATTATGAGTCCCGCCTGGTCGTTTACACCAGACAACGCTCGCCGGCCGCGAAAGCAATTCTTCAACAGCGGTCTCTTTGGAATGGCAGCGATCAATCACAGTTCCTGCTGGATTTTCGATCAGTGTTCTCTTCGTCATCATTTCTCCGGAACGACAAATTGCCCCTCTATGTTTAGCAGGGCGTCAGGCGATACGCCGTGATAGGCGCGGGCCAGTACGGCGATGTTTTTCTCGTCACCTCGTAAAGTGCTTACGGGCTCAGCGAGAAGTCGGGTTAAAGGAAGCAGTGAGTCTGCCTGTGGCTTGGCGAAGCCATACAGGCCGATGCCGGCCTTCAGGGCCGCCGGCACAACGACGGTCGGATCTTGCTTATTCCAGCTTGCCAGACAGGTGATGAGCCGCGTGTTCTTGCCCGTCATCGGCTTGATAGCCTTGAGTCGGTCTAAATCACCTGCTTCATTCATCAACCAATCCACCTCTTTCAACATTCGAGAATTCACGATATGGGGATGCGTTGGATCATAGGCCGTTAACCAGATCACACAGTCCGGGTTCACCGTCTTCGCGGCTTTGTGAATGACGGACCACGCACGGGCAATAGCCTTGCGGCTATAGGCGACGTCTTTGGCCTTTGACAGGACGCCATCCGCCGGATACGCCTCATTCATAAGCTGCGCATAAAGTTTCTTTTCGCTGGTTTTCCACACCTTACGTTCCGGCTGATAAAACCAGTCGATCATAAACCCATCAATGGAGGTCAAGGTGACCGCCTCCGTGATGGCAGTCGACAGATAAGCCAGATAGTCATCCGTATACGGGATATGGCGCGTAGCTGGCGAACCGTAACTGAGCGCAGGATGCTCCTTGGCCCATCGCGTATTGGAACCGATGCAGAAATAGCCCATGACCTGCATGCCTTCTCGGTGTCCAACCCTGACCATCTCTTTGAGGAAGTCGTGCTTCAGGCCTGGCTGCTCCGGAATCGACCCGTTTTTATACCAAGCATATCCATTGCATGAGACCGCAAACGTTTGAATCACATTTGCGCCCATGGCTTTGTACCATGCGACATGTTTTTCTGGATCCGCATCAGCCCAACGACCGGGTTTAGCAAATTGTCGGTGTCCGCCCAGCGCCCAGTTGAAATCGATACTGTAGGCTTTAATCTCAGACGGTGGAGGGTTGCCGACAATTGGCTCCGTTTCAGCCAAAACCCCTGCGGCCGACAAACACAGCCCCATGGCCATTATCTGAAGTCCACGGAATGCGCCTCTGATCAGTGGTCTCGTCATCACACCCTATACTCCAGCACAGCGAACCTTCTGCCAACGGTCTTTTTCATGAATCGCACGGGGAAAGGCCCCCCACTGGTCAGCCATTTATCAAAGCACACAGGGTTTCCCTGTCGGCTCTTGCCTACGGATGCTTGTGTAGTGCGTCTGACCCAACGGGCAGGCGCCCACTCAACCGAATCACCCAACCACCCCCCGGGCGCCTTCCCTACGAATAAGCCATTTACCAAAGCACACCAATATTCCCCGCCGGACCTTTATCCATGGA
>CAXMRT010000206.1:0-6041 GCA_964196025.1 uncultured Gemmatimonadales bacterium
TTCTCAGCCGCCTCACCCAAACTTATAGCCGTCTTAGTCACCCCTATGGAACCACCAACAGTCGTACTGACATGCGCGATAATGCAGTCAGCACCGGCCTCTGCCATCGCTTTGGCTTCGTCCGCCGTGTGCACATAGACAATCGTAAAGAGCTCCATCCGACGTGCCACCCCAATCATATCGAATTCTTTGGAAACACCCATTCCCGTTTCTTCCAAAATCTGTCGAAAACTGCCATCAACAATGGTGTGAGTAGGGAAATTGTTCACACCGGAGAAACCCATGTCCTTCACCTTCAACAACCAGTGCCACATGCGTCGACGCGGATCCGACCCATGCACGCCACAGATGACCGGAATTTCCTCAACAGTAGGCAGGACATCGTACTCACCAATCTCCATCGCAACTTCATTCGCATCGCCATACGCCATCAACCCCGCAGTGGAGCCATGCCCATTCATCCGGAACCGGCCGGAGTTATAGACAATAATCATGTCTGCCCCACCCTTTTCGATAAACTTGGCCGAAATGCCGTTACCTGCACCAGCGACAATAATCGGTTCGCCACGCTTCAACGTTCCATGAAAACGCTCAATCACTTCTTCTCGGGTATATGGATTCCCAATTCCTGTCCACGGGTTTGGCATCGTCGAACTCCTCTAAATGTTGGTCAGTGTTACAGCTTTAGAATAAAACCGCAGGTCCAGAGCGTCAACAGGCCATAATCCACCGAAACCATTCCCAAATGCACACTTCTTTACTCTCTTATTGAATAAACCTCAGTTTCGTATAAACTCTACGCATGTCTCAACAGTCAATAATATCGGCAAAATATAGCCAAATCGGGATGATTGACGCTCCAAAAAGCCAATCCGAAAACCACATATTCGGTCCCGATACTCGTTATTCAGCAATTCGAAGCGGAATTGGCGAGAAACGGCAGTGGTTGAGCAAAGCGCCAGTCTGCGAACATTTGGCCTCTCACCGTATTATTCATACGGGAATGATGCACGCCCGCCGTCCGCTCAAAATCGTACGGCCACGCCAATCGGGGACATACTTTATGGTGACCACAGCGGGTGAAGGCGAGGTGCTTGTGGACGGCTCATGGGTACGCACAGCGCCTGAACAGGGCTGCCTATTGCCACCTCGATACCCAAACGCTATACGGGCTGTCAGTGAATCTGATGTCTGGTCATTCTGCTGGGTTCGCTATCTTGAACCCGACAGCATCATTCCGATCACATCCGCCAACCGTCCAGTTCTCGGAAACTACAACTCATCCCCCATCATCAACGCCTATCAGGGCTTGTACGCTGAATCGGTCAGCAACGAAAACTCCAAGCTCATGCATCACTGGGTTGAGCTGATCCACGGCTACGTACAAGACTTCGCAGGACCCAGCCAAATGGATGATCGGCTCTGGCGAACCTGGGACCGGGTTGAAGAAGACTTAGCGGCGAACTGGGATCTGCCAGCCATCGCTCGCCACGCACATGTAAGCCCCGAACACTTTCGTCGCTTGTGCCAAACCCATCTCGGTCGCAGTCCCGTCAAGCACCTAACCTATCTCCGCATTCAACGAGGAATGGATCTGCTTCACAACAGCAGTGACACCGTCGAAAGCATCGCCACCGCCTTCGGCTATCAAACACCCGCCGCATTCGCCAAAGCTTTACGTCGCTGGACCGGCTCCCGCCCATCCGACCTAAGATCCTAACCCCCCCCTCCCTCTCCCTCCCAAACAGCCCGCGCAGCGCCCCGCTTGTCCGCCATAGCTTCATGCGAAGGCGGGTCCACTTCATCATTCATCATTCTTCAGCTCCTCAGTTCTTCAGTTCCCCGCTTCCCCCTCTCCCCCTCCCAAACAGCCCGCGCAGCGCCCCGTCCACTTCATCACTCCTCAGTTCCCCAGCTCTTCAGTTCCCCACTCCACCCATTCAACAATCTAGCCCAAAGACAATGTTGGTGTGAACACGAGAGGCTTGTGATAGCCTCATTCAGTTAATACCTACACCACCACCGTCAGCTAGTAAGGAAACGTTCTTCGCATGACCTCTACACGCCTCTATTTGATGTTCAAGACTCGCGCTGCCACCTACATCTGCGCAGCGATAATGGCCGTTGCTGCGACACCGCACACCTTGTTCGCCGCCGAGCCCAAACCTATTCACCCCATCTTGGTAGAAGCAGAGGGTTTTTCTGACACTGGCGGCTGGGTCATCGATCCACAATTCATGGATCAAATGGGTTCCCCCTATTTACTCGCCCACGGCCTAGGTAAACCGGTGAAAGACGCTAAAACACAGGTCGACATTTCAACGGCTGGCACCTACCACGTGTGGGTGCGTACGAAAGATTGGGTCGCACAATGGAAGGCTCCAGGCACGCCCGGTCGCTTCCAGCTCCTCATCAACGGCAAACCGCTCGACACGACCTTCGGCACAGTCGGCGCTAAATGGCACTGGCAAGAAGGCGGTACCGTTTTGCTGCAAAAAGGAGAGCTAAACATTGCGCTACACGATCTCACAGGATTCGAAGGACGCTGCGATGCGATTCTTTTTTCGAACGACCCCTCTTTTGTCCCACCCAACAAGAACCCCGCAATGCACACCTTGCGCCAACGTTGTCTTGGATTGAGCGAAAAACCAGAACACGCCGGGGACTACGACCTCGTGGTAACCGGTGGCGGCATCGCCGGGATCTGCGCCGCAGTCACCGCCGCACGTCTGGGCCTAAAGGTCGCATTCATCCAAGATCGACCCGTACTAGGCGGCAACAACAGCTCTGAAGTTCGCGTCTGGCTCCAAGGCGCCCGCAATAAGAAGCCGTGGCCTCGAATTGGGGACGTGGTCGCAGAACTCGAGTCGAGTAAACGCGCACACTACGGACCGACCAACACTGCAGAGCTCTATGAAGACGACAAGAAGATGGCAGTGGTACGCGGTGAGCCCAACATTGAACTCTTTCTGGAACACAGGGGCAACGGTGTGGAAATGGACGGCACACGCATCGTCGCGGTCCTCGCTCAGGAAATCCGCACGGGCAAACGAATCCGATTCGGCGGTCGCTGGTTTGCGGACTGCACGGGCGATGCCTGCATCGGGGCACTCGCCGGTGCCGATTTCCAACTACAAGAAAAGGATAAAATGGGTCCATGCAACCTCTGGAACGTTTGTGAATGTAAAGACACCAACCCCATCAACACCGGAACCACAGAGTCAAACGCGCTCGCTCAGTTCCCGCGCACCCCATGGGCACTCGACCTATCAGACAAACCATTCCCCGGTCGTAACAAATTGAAACCCGACCCCAACAAGCTGGGCGGATGGTACTGGGAGAGCGGTTTCGACCGGGATCCCATCGAGGAGATGGAATATGTCCGCGACTGGAATTTCCGCGCCATGTACGGCGCATGGGACGCCCTTAAAAACGTGGACAAGGTTCTGGGCACCCACGAGCTCAACTGGTCGGCCTACATCCTCGGCAAACGTGAATCGCGGCGGCTCCTCGGCGATGTCATTCTCACTCAACAAGATCTCATGCAAGATCGTCAATTCCCCGATGGCGCTGCGCCCACGGGATGGAGCAACGACCTTCACCTCCCGAGCCCGAAATACGACAAGGGGTTCGAAGGCGATGCCTTCATCTCACGCGCCGAACACGGACGTTTTCCCGCAAATAAGGACAACCGTCCCTATTGGATCCCGTACCGCTGCCTCTATTCGCGAAACGTCGACAACCTGTTCATGGCCGGGCGATGCATCAGCGTCACTCACGACGCGCTCGGTGCAGTGCGAGTGATGCGGACCTGCGGAACTCATGGTGAGATCGTCGGCATGGCCGCGAGTGTCTGTAAAGAATTCAACATCAACCCCCGCGCCGTTTACAAATCACACTTATCCGATCTCCAAAAAAGGATGCGCCAAGGCGTCGGTAAAGTCGACGGCTCCACAATCCCCTACTCCAACCAAGGAGAACACGGAACCAGCCTACGCAAAGTCGCCCTCTCTCAACCCAAATGGATCAAACAAGCCGGCAAAAATCTTGCACGCATCGCCACCATTAGCACCACGAATGGCCCTAAAACCGACGGCATAGATCGAACCGACCTCCTCAACGATGGTAACGGGAAGATCGAAGACAATAGTGCTCGCTGGCTTGGCAAGGGCGACATGCCTCACACCATCGAGTTTCGATGGGACAAAGCCGTCGAACTCGGAGCCTCACGACTGATCTCAGGCCGCTACAACGGCGCCAGAGTACTCGACCCTGTCAGCCATCTGAAGATCCAGTATCATGACGGTCGGACCTGGCAGGAAGCCCACGCAACCAGCAAGATAAACCTCAACCCTGTCTGGTCTGCAACGTTCGCGCCCGTTAAGACAAAACACCTCCGATTCATCATCACTCAAACCCCACACAACATTTCACGCGTCTGGGAGATCGAGCTCTACCAACCCGTGAACGCAGATCCCGCCCAACCTCATCAACCCATAAGAGAGCGAAATTAACGTGTCGCATTTCCGCGTACGTTTGGCGCATTGAGTCGCTAGACGCAGGGTCTCATTCTGCTACTATGAACGGGATGATTACACCTACGAAACTCCTTTCCCGAAACATGAACTCACACCTACAGTCTCTGTCAGATGGGCTCTGGCTCGGTTCACAAACGCAAACAGAAAGCACGCTCCACCTATGATCACCTCCACGCACCTAAAGAAATGGGCAGACCTCCTCGTTAACTACGCGGTCTCTATACAAGAAGGACAAATCCTACGCATTAATGCGCAACCCCAGTCGGAACCGCTGCTGGAGGCTGTTTACCGGAGCGCCCTCTCCGCTGGCGCGCAAACGATCGTGACAATGACTCCTGAGTGCCTCGCTAAATCGTTTTACGAACTCGCTAGCGACCAGCAACTCGACTGGCAGAATCCGCTGGATCAACAGACGACCGAACTAATCGACGCGAGTATCAATATCGTGGCGTCGACCGACCTGCACGCACTGGACTCGATCGATCCTGCACGCGTGCAACAGGCCGCTCGCGCTGCCGGCGCCCATCGCCCACTGTTTTTTGATCGTGCAGCAGCAGCTGACACCCCCGAGAAATTCCCGAATTTGCGCCCTCTCCGATGGTCTGTCACGCAATACCCTACAGAGGCATACGCCAAATCAGCAGGCATGACCCTTGATCAGTACTGCGAGTATGTAGTCGCTGCATGCCAACTCGATCAGGACGACCCAATCGCCTTCTGGCAATCCTTGGATGCATGGCAGTGCGAACTTGCGAAACAACTCACTGCAGGCAAAGAGCTACACTATCAGACACCCGCCGGAACCGACCTACACGTCAACATAAGCGACGGACTATGGTTATCCAGTCCCGGCAGAAAAAACTTCCCTGATGGAGAGGTCTATAGCGGTCCAACACTTTCAGCCGACAACGGCGGCGTAGACGGCGTAGTGGTTTTCGACCAACGCACTGTGTACAAGGGTCACCCTGTCAGCAATGTACGCATCACAATGGAACAAGGCCGCGCGACAGATGTCTCTGCCGATGAAGGCGAAGACTTTCTCCTCTCAATGCTCAATCAAGACGACGGCGCACGACGAGTGGGCGAAGTCGCGTTCGGAACCAATCGCGCGATCAAGAAAATGTGCGGACACATTCTTTTCGACGAGAAGATGGGCGGAACCTTTCACATGGCCTTCGGCTCCGGCTTCCCAGAAACCGGCAACACCAACAAAAGCGCACTACATTGGGACCTCGTCGGCACACTCAACGAAGGCTCCCGAGTCACTCTAGACGGGAAAGACTTTTGCATAGACGGCAAATTCGTCACTATGCCCCCAGAAGTAACCTGGCTCCATCCCTCAAGCTAGCACCGCATCAAGTTTGGCTCCACACCCCTATTTCGGGACCTGTCCTCTACGGCACTGTTCAGAGATCAGATCCTCGGCCATCTTCTGACTGGTGGTTTTTACATGGCCGGCCTCGACTCCTTCGGCGTCAAAACCAACGTCGTAGAGAACCTTTA
>CAXMRT010000207.1:0-5963 GCA_964196025.1 uncultured Gemmatimonadales bacterium
AGACAAGGTCGTCGCGACCACCGCAAACGCAATCTCCTGAATGGCCGCAATCGCCGCCGCCATGGGTCGCTTCCCGTTCTCGATATGACGATAAATATTCTCCAACACCACAATCGCGTCATCCACCACCAAGCCAATCGCAAGAACCAGGGCGAGCAGAGTGAATATATTAATCGTCATGCCCAGCAGGTACAGAACACCAAACGTACCTGCAATGGAAACCGGTATCGCGAGTGCTGGAACAAAGGTGGCGCGCACATCGCGCAAGAACAGGAAGATGGTCAAGACCACCAAGCCAAAGGCAATCCCGAGCGTCTTCCACACTTCTGTGACCGCACCCGACACGTAAACGCATTCATCATACGGGTATTCAAACAACACCCCCGCAGGCAACTCAGCTCGCAACTCCTCCATCGTTTTCTTGATGCCCTTGGCCACACTTAAGGTGTTCGCACGGGATTGACGCACGATACCAAGCCCAATCGCCGGTCGCTGCTTGTAGCGTGCACGGGACCGCACATCCTCAACCCCCATCTCCGCTCGCCCAATGTCCTCCAGACGCACAATACCGCCAGCGTTCTGACGTATCACCAAGCGATTAAATTGATCGGCGGTTTTCAACTCGCCCATCATGCGAACCGTAAACTCTCGGTCGGCATTCGAAATACGTCCAGACGGAAGCTCCAAGTTCTGGCTCGTCAACACAGCCTCGACATCCAACACTGTCAGATCGCGTGCAGCCATTTGCTGGGGATCCAACCAGATACGAATCGCACGCTGCTTCTTTCCACCCAATATAATGGAACTCACACCAGGGACGGTCTGCAAGCGATCCTTCACCATCGTATCCGCGATATGCGTCAGCTCCGCCGTATCATGCTGATCACTAAAAAACGACACCCACATGATCGGCCGCGCCCCAGCATCTTGCTTCGACACCACAGGTTCATCAATCGTCTCCGGTAAATCCGCGCGTACACGCGCCACGAGCGCCCGCACATCCTGAGCCGCCAGGTCGACATCCCGCCCCTGAGTAAACTCCACGGCGATGCTACTGACCTGCTCGCGACTCTCACTTCGGATCAACTTAATGCTATCCGCAGCCGAGATCACTTCCTCTAACCTCTCGGTCACCTCGGTCTCGACCACCTCGGCGCTTGCGCCCGGATAAACAGTCAGCACGTTGATCACCGACGGATCGATATCCGGCAATTCGCGTACAGGTAATCGCAACAAACCAATGATACCGAATACCACCAAGGCGACATTCATCATGATAGTCGCAACAGGACGACGGATAAATTTTTCAGTCAGTGCCATCAGTATCTCCATCAACAGGCGCGGAAACAGGGGCAGATTCTTCATCCACACCCAACGGAGCAGAGTCTTCGTCCACACCCACCGGACCCGGATTCACACCGTATTTCGCAGATTCCGCCGAGGCCATGACTAAACTACCGGGACCCAGTTTCTGGCCGCCTTCAGCCACAACGACATCCCCCGCAGCCAGGCCGCTTAGGATTTCGACACGGCCCTTGAAACGTGTGCCTACGGTTACGGATCTAAATTCACATACCCCCTCAGCGTCCACCGCAATCACCGTTTTGCCGCGACTGCTGAAAGAGATTGCTGATTCTGGAATCACAAGTCCCTTGTCACGATGTTCAGTCACCAAACTCACCCGTCCAAACAGACCGGGCTTCAATTGACCATCCGAATTGGCGAGTTCTGCTTTAATGCGAACAGTCCGCGATTCGAGAGAGATCGCCGGTGATATGTACCAGAGTTTTCCCACGAACGTTTCACCCAAGGCGCCATCCGTCTGGAACTGAACCCTCTGGCCTTGCTTCAATACGCTAAGATAGCGTTCCGGCACATCAGCAACGATATCGAGCGGCTCAACGCTGATCAAATCGATCAAGACGTCACCCGTACGAACAAACTGCCCCACACTTACGAGGCGCTCCCCAACCATCCCCGAAAACGGCGCACGCACCACTGTTTTCGATTGGCGTTCCTGTGCCAATGTCACAAGCGACTTCTGCACACTAAACGTGGCGGTGGCTTGGTCGAATTCCTGTTGAGAGATCGTCTCACTCTTCAACAACCCTCGACTCCGCTCATGCGACAGTTTCGCCAGAGTCGCCTCCGCCTCCGCATTCACCAAGCGTGCACGGGTCTGGACCGAGTCTAGCACAAACAAAACATCGCCCTTCGAAACGCTCTGACCAGACCGCACCTTGATGCCCATCACCGTGGTATCCAACTCACTAATCAAACGCACGCTGTCACGAGATTCTAAGCTGGCTACAAGCTCAACTTTCACATCGATAGATTCCTCCACCACACGAGCCAGAACCACGGGCATGGCCATTCCAGCCGGCGGGCCTCCGCCCGCTGGCGCCGGTTTACCACATCCACTCGTAGCCATCGCAATGGCTCCTGACACTAACACCCCACTTAACAATCGGTTCATACAGACCGCCCTTTCTCTGTCACAATTCCACCAGAAACAAAATCAAACACAAACATTTCAATCTCCTCTAAAACATCGCCGCTCACGCCTTCAGCGAGACTCGTCTGCAAACATTCGTTACTCATACCAATAAAAGCGGCCACCACATGGTCAGGGTTGAGCTTCCGAAACACACCCGCCTTCATTCCGCGAACAAACACATCGCGCAGGTTCGACAAATAGTTCTCAAAATCATCATCGAGCTCCTGCGGTGGACGGCACGCTCTCGCGGACCCCCCAGTTTTCGCTGCCAACTCGGTCATATAGATGCGCAAGAAATCCCAGTTTTCAGCGAAAAACGCGACCTTACAGCAAATCAACCCACGCAATTGCAATAAGGGATCATTCGATTTTTCAAACACAACCTGAGTCTGCCCAAAATACTGCCTGCCCTTCCGAAGAAGAAGCGCGTGATAGAGAGTTTCCTTCGACTCGAAGTAGCGATAAATCGTCCCTGTGGCATATTCCGCGCGCTTAGCCACATCTTCCATCGAGGTTTCATAAAACCCCATTTCAGCAAACAAACTCTCCGCACTATCCAGAAAGTCCGACTCGCGAACCAAACGGTCCCGCTCCTTCCTACTCACACCATCATCACTCATACTCATCGTCCAATTGAGTTACTTATCCAAAGAATGAATACCTATTCACTATTTGACTTCAGTATGTCAATGCAAATTTTGAGCCGTCCGAGAGTCAAGTACCCCAACACCTACCGGAACAGTGGGCGGCACAGTCAGTTAGTAGTCCTTTTCTCCGTCGAGCCTCTGCCCGACTGGGGTCTCCACATTCTCCAGATAGAAAGTAGCTGAGCCGTAGTTTTTCACACTCGAAATAATGCCGAAATACGACGGTCACCTGCTTCCCCTTACAGATAAGGGGTTAAGAGACGTGACAGGCCGTTTCTCACTCGAATGACAAGCGGCAGGCTTAAAAGCTCGGCCATTGAGACGCAGTGAGCATTGTCGATTTTCGCTCTGATCGATTTCGACAGGCTTTCGGCAAGGTCTTTACTGTAGCATTCGACATTATATTCAAAGTTTAGGCGCAGACTACGTGGATCCCAGTTGGTCGACCCCACCAACGACCAGAGATCATCAACGACCATCAATTTTGTGTGATCAAAGGGCGGTGGGTTTAGGTATATCTTACACCCCTTCTCAAGAAGCTGATGGAATTGCGCGGTGGATGCCCATTCGACCATCGGCAGGTTATTCTTTGACGGGACGAGAATGCTAACCTCGACCCCTTTCATGGCTGCAACATTGAGAGCATGAATAACCGAGCTGTCAGGAAGGAAGTAGGGCGTCACCACAAGGATGCTCTTTTTGGCAGCTGATATGGCGCCGAGAAGGGTGTGCAACAAGACCTCAAAATCGCCGTCCGGGCCATCAGGAATTCCTCGCGCCCAGGACTCGCCTACGGTCTCAATTTCGGGAAACCAGAGATCGCCGGTTAACGCTTTCCCGGTCGTAAACTCCCAATCTTCTGCGAACGCTTCCTGTAGGTGAGCGACAACCGGGCCCTTGAATCGAAAATGAACACACTGGACCGGAAAACCCGGCTTCAGGTCCAGTTGATGACCCTCTCGGATATTTGTCCCTCCAGTAAACCCGATACACCCATCGACCACCAAAATTTTACGATGGTTCCGTAAGTTGGCATACTGGAGAACCCCTAGCGATCGTGTCGGGAGAAATGCCGCTACCTGAATCCCGGATTTTTTCAGAACGTCAACCATTGACGGCTTGCTATAACGAGATCCCACATAGTCGATCAGAACCCGAACCGAAACCCCCCGCTCTTGAGCTCTGAGCAGGGAGGCATGGAACGCCTCACCGACACGGTCATGGTCAAAAATATAGCTGAGCAAGGAAACGGATCGCGCAGCGCCATCAATGGCAGCAAGCATCGCCGGATAGGCCTCATCCCCGTCAATCAATGGCACTATCTCATTCCCACTCAGAACAGGCTTGCCCGTTAAGGTCGTGCCGAGTGTTGCGAGATCCCATAAATTGGGGTACTTGGCTTCCTGCTCTTTAGAAAAATCCGCATCCTGCTCAGCGAGGGTGTGCCGTTCTACAGCCGTCCGCATATCGCTATTAGCAAGCGATCTGGCCTTCCGCTTTATCCGGTTCACCCCTAGCCAGAAATACGCAAGTGCCCCAACAAACGGTGCGAGAACAATCAGCCCTACCCATCCGATTACCGCACGGATATCACGTTTTCTCAAAACGGCATGCAGGGTCGCAGCCACTGCTAGCCCCATGCACACGAATGCCGCGCCCCACGTCCAGACGGAAGAAAGAAGATCAATCCACATGGGCTTCACTCCAACTCTGTGCACGCAGGGCGGAGCTTTCCACCGCTACAAGATTACCAACGTCCGCTACTCAGCGTGACTATGATCATGCCCATGATCATGGTCGGGGGCCGCTGCCGGCGTCACTTCTGCTTCCGGCGTCACGTCTGCTGGAGTCGTCGATTCGGTCGTGACAGCCTCTTCGGTCGTGATGACCTCTTCAGTCTGTACACCACAACCCATCATTAGAGTGACCGCCAAAACGAGTACTGCCTTAATCATGATTTTCATATGGACCTTTTTATTGAGTTAACTTAACGAACACCCAGAATCTCGTAAGACCCCTTTGTTTGCAAGACGATCTCGTTGGTTTCTGCACTCTTGTTTCCCCAGTACCACCCATGGGAGCCCTCGAACGGTGCCGTAAACGAGCCACTCGATTGAGATTTAGTCGCTTTCTCGAAGCTCTCGAATGCACCGCTTGTATCTCCTTGAGGCTCTCCATGGAAATCGTAGAACACAGAACCGGACTTTGCCTTCCATGTATAGGTAAGCGACTCACCTTTAAGAATATGAAACTTATACTCCTTGCCACCAGGCGGGATAAGGACCGTAACAGTGTGCGTCCAGTCAGCCTGAACGTCAGCCGGAGCGTCGGCCCCGTGCGAATACCCATGCATCTGCGCCAAAAACAACAAACATCCCGCGATCATCAGCCCCACGTTTGCGACGACACTAAATTGACTGAAGGACGCCCTTTTCCTCCATACTGAAAGAAGAATCAACATGGCGGTCAACGCAATAATCTGACCAAGCTCAACGCCGACGTTGAAGGAAATAATTCTCATCAACAGACCCTCATCACCCAGTGGCAAGGTCTGTAATCGGGTCGACAGTCCAAAGCCATGGATGAGACCGAAGGCAAAAACCATAACGATGAGGTTCGGTGACTTCATCTTAAGGTATTTCTGGAATCCGCCAACATTATCGAATCCCTTATACACAACCGTCAGCGCGATCACTGCATCGACCAAAAAATAGTTAGCAGAAATCTCCATGAACGTTGCACAGATCAACGTGATACTATGTCCCAACGTGAATGCGGTGATAAACTTTACGATGTCCTTAAATCGCGTCAAAAAGAAA
>CAXMRT010000208.1:0-9326 GCA_964196025.1 uncultured Gemmatimonadales bacterium
ATTCTTAATTGTAGGGACTCGAAGCCCTCTTCGGACTTGAGTTGAATGAATGCACGTATTAGCTCTTCAACGCCTTTGTCAGGGATAAGCCGAGACATGAAGCCTATCGCCGGAACCACCGGGGGAAAGTCGCGCTGATCATAATCCGCTACACGCACTCCGGTCCGAATGACCGTAATTTTAGAAGGTTCTATTTCCAATCGAGTCTGCATCTGTTTTGCGTAGTAGTCGCTGACTGCGACAAAATGATCAATTTTGTCCGCATTGTCTCTTAATCGCTCCCATGCGAGTTCTCGATAGTCGTCGCCCAGAGAATCCATAAAGATGTCTTCACCTTGAAGCGAGCAGATTACAGGAACTTTAAATTCGTTTTTCAGGGATTCCGCTAGTCCGGATAGCATGACATTGGAGAGCAGAATGACATCTGGTTTATCCTGTTCTCGAATGGACCGGATGAGCTCCTGTATCTCGCTGTTTTGGCGGCCTTCAGATCCAGCAAGCATTGAGAGGGTAAGTTTACCGAGATCGTGAGCGCGGGTCATGCCTGTGTATCGTGCGCTGAACGTTAGCAGCGACTCCGACTTTAATAGGCGTTTTATCCATTTCGGCGCCTTGCTTGCCCCAGGAAGTTTGTCTTGGAGGAAAATGTTGATCCCGCCCATATTTAATTCACGTGTTGGACCTGGGAGCGGCTCGTCGGTAATCAAGGGGAGATAGAGAGGGTAAAGAGTGGCGTTGTGGCCGGCGTCGCGCAATGCACTTACGAGAGCGCTGTCATGAAGGCAGTTCTCACAATGAAAATTTCCGGTGCCGGGAGTAAGTTGGATGATATTCATCGTGGTTCAAATCCATAAACACTGCCGTCTTCTGAGCCCACGACAATTAATTTTGGGGTAACGGCGGGAGAACTCGTGACAGCTTCACCGATTTCATAGGTCCACACGCTTTCGCCGGAGTCCAAATTGAGAATATGGAGACGGCCGTCGTTGGATCCCACTATACAGCGATTTCCGCAGATTACAGCCGAACTATCGACAGCCCCTAGAGATTTGAACTCCCACAGTTGTTTTCCTGTTTTCGGTGATAGGCAGTGCACATATTTGTCTCGTCCACCTACAATCAGGTATTTGTCGTTTACAGCGGGTGATGCGAAATAGGCAAAATCCCTTTTTGCAAAACGCCAGAGTAGTTTCTGTGAGTGCAGGTCGACTGCGACTACTTCGTTCCCGTAATGCCCGACATATGAAACGCCTTTTGCTATTGCTGCCGATCCAGCGATGTACGCGCCGATTTCGATAGAGGCTTTTTTGGCTCCATTCTCAGCGTCCAAAATATGAAGGAGGCCGTCACACCCGCCGAACACAACGTCTTTTTGATAAATCGCGGGTGTCCCGTTAACAAAATTATCGGTTTCGTATTTCCATTTCTTTTTTCCGGTCTCAAGGTCAACGGCATAGACTGATGCATCGTGACTGCCAAAAATAACCAGAATCCGACCGGACTTCGTTAGATACGTGTTTGGAGCTGAATGGATGGGGCCCTCGGTGACAAATTGCCAGACCAACTTGCCTGTATCGGTATCCAAGCAATAAAGCGTGTCGTCGGTTGAGCCTACCAGCACTCGGTTTGATACGACCGTCGCAGCAGACTCAATCGTGTTAGATGTAGCGAAGGTCCAAAATGGTTTCCCTGTATCGGCGGACAAGGCATACATACGCCCATCTTGTGAGCCGATAAACACCTTAGAATCCGAGATGACTGGCGAAGCGGTAACAAAGTCATCGGTCTCAAACGTCCACTTTAGGGAGTAGCTATCCTTAAGTATCACGTCGGCTATGCCGGTTAGTGATGGGTCGCCACGGAATTGTGGCCATTCGACCTTAGCTTCAGCTTGAAGAGGAGAGCTCGATTGGTTGAGCGATAGAGCGATTAAGAATATGCATGCCAAGGTTTTCATTGAACGGGCACTATAGCGGGTTTATGGGGAAAAGTGAAAAAGTTTACGGATTTCTTCGCGCCTCAACCACAGCCCTCATTGATGCGGAAAGGAAGAGTGATGGATATAGCTTTTCCGAATACCATAGCTTGGAAAAGTAGAGTCCGATGGGTGATGGGGTAAACCCGTCTTGACGGATTTTGTCTTTGCACCACGAAACTCCGCGCGTGATTGCGGGCTCAGTAGCATCCACGTTGTTGGGATGTGCGAGTGCATGTATCGTCAATGCCGTTTCCTCTAGGGTGCCATGCGTCGGTTTGACTCCGCCCCAAGCGCCGTTGGCATGTTGCTCTGACAGCAAAAACTCTTCTGCTTGATGGATGCAGGCTTCCATCGCCTCAACCGTTGATTCGTGAAGGCAGATCAGGACTCTTGCAGTGCCGTATACGCGGTTTGATAGATCGGACGTATACTGGTTTCCGAACCACAATGGCTGCCAACTGCCATCAGCCGCTTGGGTAGATATCAAGTGGCCCGACATCCTGCGTAGCGCACTCGAACAGTTTGTCGCAAGCGGTTCCGGTAGTCTGGAATGCCACATACGAATTGCCAAAAGGGCGTGAGCGGTGATGTCTGGAGCACTCCGATCGAACGGAAGCTTGTTCCACCCTTTGCAAAACGTTGCAACCCCGCCGTCGGCGTTTTGAAGGTTAAGCAACCACGTAATTCCGCTGCACACTGCAGGAGTTGCTGGCGCCGAGGCATGAGAAAGGTGATGCAACGCGACCAGTGCGCCGGCTGTATCGTCAGCATCTGGGACTCCTCCGGGATCGGGTGTCCAGCTCCAGCCGCCTGGCTGGGCGTTGGTAAATGGGTGGATGGATGAGAATTGCGCGTGTTCATAAAAACCTTGGCACTCATCCCGCTGATTGTCGGATAGCTCGTCGGGAGCTGCCGCAATGGCCAAAGACGTTAGCCAGGTCGACAGACTCGTATCGATTGGCCAGCTACCATCACCCTTCACTGTTGTGCTTAAAAATGCAATGGATTGCGATACCACAGGGTGATCTGTCTGACTCGCGCTGCATAGATTCATTGCCACAAAGGCGGTTAGCGGCGCGGCTTCAAGGAATCCTCCATTCGACGGCTGCATCGCGGCTAACAATCGTAGGGTGCGTCGCCGAGTGGCCATTCGTAGCCAGCGAGTGAGAGGGAACCGTGTCGGGCGGTGATAGTGACGGCTTTGACCAATAGCTATGAGCGCTGGGAGAGCGTAGCTCACGACGGGGAGTCGCAAGAGTCGCCAGAAGAAATGGGGTAGGGCTGCCCATTCGAACGGCAACTGCGGCACTTGTCGCCAAGCGGCTTGTCCGTGACCCAAGCGTCCGGTGATCGCGCAGCAAGAAAGGATGGGTACTGAAAAGGTACGATCGTCACCGTAGCTTCGGATAATCGCGTCCGCCATCGTCGCCGGGTCCAGGGTCTCAACGCGGTTAAGAAGCCATGCTTCAGCATCCTCGTTCTTGCGCGTCGACTCGAGGACCCCTAGCGCTGCCCAGGCAAGTAGTGTTGTGCTTAGATTTCCTGGACTCTGTGGTGTGTCTCCCCAGCTGCCATCGGAGAGTTGGTGATTGATTAACCAGGTTACGCCACGCTCAATTAAGCCGTGATGGTGGCTCGGGTCGGCCGCGTGAAGCGCCACGATCGCAACGGCCGTCGATAACGCGCTGCTTGATAATTCACCACGCCAACAGCCCTCGGGGTGATAGGCTGCCGCCACCTCGCATCGAGCCAGTCGTTGTAGATCAATCGCATCCACCATCATAGAGGATGCCTCACAAACAGACGTCATGAGTCGAACTGCTGAGACATCACGTCTAGGTGCCCTAATGCGAGCAGTGCGTAATACGTGTATTCTGTGTCTAGCACCTGTTCGGTCCAGTTTCCGTAAAACGAACCGGAGTTCGTCCATAGAGAGTCTATAAAGTCGAGACAGGGTTCGACGATCGGACGAAGGTCGAGTGTCGAACTCGAGAGTGCGTGTAGCGCCACTGCTGTGGAAAGCAGGTCTGGCAGAGGTGCGGTCGGTGTTGCATAGAAACCCCCTTCTTTATGTGCGCGAGACAGAAGCCATTTGAAGTTCTTTTTTGAGGCAGGTTGTTCTAGGCAACGCAGCACGGTGATCGCTGCAGCTGACGCTGGCGTATTCCCTACGGGACGGCCAGGCTCATTGCCAAATCCACCGTCACGTGCTTCTAAGCTGCGCAAACACCCAATAAGTTTGTCGGTCGAGACGAGGTCGGGCATCTTTAGGTCTTGGCTTGCACCAAGCGCCAAAAAGCAGCCATAGGCAGATCCTGTCGTCCGATTTGGTTCCGCGTGGAATCCACCGTCATCGCTCTCAAAATTCTGTATGGCGGCGGCTACTTGTTCGCGCAATGTTTCGACGCTAGGTGACTCGGGGTAGTTCGCCAAGCACCGAGCTAGACAGGTGAGATGCACAAAGTCGATATCGCCGGTATCACCACTAAAGGTCTCTAACCATTGCAGTAGACGGTCGAGGTCAACGGGCGATTGAAGGGCGAGATTGCTCTCCAATCCAAAAACGGAGTAGTAGAGGCAGGGGGATGAATCACGATCGTTCCACGCACCACAAGGATTTAGTTGAGACTCAAGAAACTCGGCAACCAGCGACGCTGACTCAGCCAGTGGTTTCTGAGACAGGCGTGCCACTTGGAGCATTTCCAGCCTCAAACTCATGACACCAGCCTTTGACCTGAAGGTCGTTGAATATTTTCCCCATCACGCGGCGCAACAATCCTTTGAGGGACGGATGAGAAAGGTCGGAGAGGTGACGAATAGCTTCTTCCTTGTACGCTTCTAGCAGCCCCTGCACACGGTCATCGATTTTTAGATCAGCGTAAACTGCCAGGACCGCCTCCGTAGGGGTCTCTTTGTTTGGATCCCAAACTGAACTGATAATATCCGATTGCTCGCCTTTCGCACGCTCTCCGGCAATCGATAGAAAAATCGAGGGGCGAGCTGAAGCGATGTCGCTCGCTTCGGCCTCTTCCTTGTTGTCGTCGATGTCATCCATAATTTGATACGCAATGCCCATCGAGCGGCTATATTGCGTGAGCACATTGTGTATATTCTCGTCAGTACCCGCATAAGCAGCGCCGACCCGAAGGGCGACTTCAAAAGCGGGTGCTGTCTTTTTTTGAAATATATCTAGAATTTCCGTGGATTTTAAAGGGCCGGGTGATTCTTGCCATGCGAGCTCTGCCCCTTGACCCAATGAGAGTGTTCGGTGTCCATCGGCTGCGATACGAATCATTTCGCATATTGCCTCTGCGGATGCATCGCATTCAGCGATCAGTCGATACCCTTCGCCAATAAGAAGGTCACCAATATTCAATGCGACTGCAACGCCTGACTCCATGTGAAGCGTCTTCATGCCATACCTCAAGTCGTCACCATCTTCGATGTCATCATGAATGAGGGATGCTTTGTGAAAGCACTCTACAGCGACGGCAATCTTTTTAAAGTCCTCTGGGATCTGCGTTGGATCGACCTCTGCCAAAACCGTGTAGGTGCAGGCGCTAAGGAAGGGGCGCCAGCGTTTCCCCGCACGACATAGCCAGTCGCGCGCTTGTGTGTCGCAACTATTTACGGTCGGCCCCATAATTTTTTCGAGTGACTCAGTCGTAAACCAGCTGTCGACCGTTTCGCGCAAGCCCTCTAAATCAAGCCGATGCGTCCGATCCTCGCTGGTGAGATGAATAAGTTCCCAGACCCACTCCATGTCGACGGTCGTGTTGATACAATCATCTTGAAGTAGGGGGATAGCTACTCCGGGTATTGCCGCAGCCTCCATATATCCAAATGCTTTCTCTAGCACTGACATGCAGCTGACGCCAACGATGGCCTCGATTTTGCCTGTCTCAATGATCGACATGACGAGGGTGGATCCTTCGGCTACGAGAACGGCATAGCCGAGTTTCTCGGCTTCAACTTGTAGATCTTGAATGGAGCACAGTCCGCACTCCTTGCAAAGCAATCCAAACTCATCAAAGGGGGCGGGGCAGTGCTCTTCTATTCGCAAGCATTTGGGAAGCAGGAGTAGGCGCCGGTTGTACGGAATTGTCGCGAGGATATCTTTCCAAGCAAAGTTGTTGATCAGGATCGCCAGATAGTCGCGAAAGAGTGGATCAAAGTTTTCATTAGCGATTAGTTTATCTGCTTCCACCTTCAAGGCTTCAAACGTCAGTGGAGGAATAGGTGTGGTCGCTTTAACAAACCGAGTAGCCGCAACACGCATATACTCCCTCTCGCCACGAGTTTGAGGGATGTTCGTTTGTGGAGGTCTGATCTTTTGAATGGGTACGGATTGCGGCAGTTTTGTGATGGAATCTAGCATAAGTTCTTCCCGTAAGAGTGTGAGTAAGAGTAGCGGGCGATAGCGGTTTTGCCTAGTCTAATCATTGTCACTTGAGGAGGGGTCTTGGTCTGTTCGTTTTGACTCAAATTTCGCCTGAATTACGTCCATGCTCGGCAGGGCCGCGAGTACGTCATCAGGGATATCGAGGTCCTCTTTAAGCTTCTTTAGGCACTTTGTGCGTTCCTTTAGTGCGCGATCCTCGCTACGTTCCTTTGAAAAGCGGGAGCGAGCGCGTTCGCTACGATCTCTGAGTGTGGCGTAGATGTCACCGCCCAGAAGAGATGATATATCGACCTTCATGTGTTCGCGACGAACATCGTCTTCCTGCACCGCGTCTCCATTTATGGGACTCGCTTTGTATTTAGGAAACATGATCGCCACTTCGGGGCATACTCGAGAGCATGCTGGGCAGTTTGTTTTGCACTTGTTTTGATTTTGCACCTTGATTGTGTCGTCTTGATCGACACTGTAAACGTCAAAGAGGCAGAAGCTCAGGCACTGCATGCAATTGGTGCAACGGTCGTAATCAATAACCGGAAACCAGGGTTTCCATTCGCCCAGCTCCTCTTCGATTGGTGCTGCTGGGGCAGGTGTGTCAACGCGAGGAGTCGGGCTTTTACCTACTAGTTCACTGATGATGGAGTCTGATGTTTGGTCACGCATATTGAAGACCTCTACGGAGTCTTCTTTGAGGGGGGCATCACCGGCATGAAACAGCCATTTAACCGCTCGCTCGTGGCAGGCCGCTATTTTGATTGTCTTGTTACTTGCGATGGTTTTGAGTTCCGGGTCTTGTCTGGCCGACATTTCACATAGGTCTGGAACGCTCTGGAAGTCTACATCAGCGGATTGCAGTGCTGAGAATACGGCATCCTTATCATCGGGCGACAAGACTTTTGCGTAGGAGCAGTGGCAGAACAGGACGCTGGGGTCGCTACTCACGAAGGCGACTCCTGTAACGCAACCCGGTGTGTGGGCTCTGGTCGAGCGGGGGAAAAAACTTCGAGGTGCTGTACGTCGATTGTCGTCATAGTCGTCTTTTCTATGTTTAAACGTGTTTCGTTAAACGTTAATTCTAGCCACTTTGGAGTGGCCTCGCAGCGCAAATTAATTATGACAGACGCTTTAGAAAATGGGTCCATCAATTCTTGTGCCGCCTCCGGAATATAATCTGTTTGTACCAGATTTACGGTAGCGATTTCCCCGCTGCCATCTTGTGGGGATAGTGTCATCTTTAGGTGGGCGATCTCGATCCCTTGCTTGCTTGCGGCATCCTTAATCTGATTGCACCAATTGGTGAGGAATGCCGTTGCGTCACTTTCTTCGCCCATCACGACTTCAACGGTTGCGTTTAACCAGCCGAGCAGGGCTTCTCCATCTGCGTAAATATCATAGTCGATAGACAGGATCTCGCCCATGCTAGCGTCGCCCGAATCTAAGGCTGCCATCCATTCCTGAAGACCAGAGCCGGACCTCGCGGACACTGCAAGTATGTGTTTGTCTGGGAAACGGTCTGTCAAGGTGGCTCGAAGTTCATTCAGCTGTCGGTCTGTCAACAGGTCTGACTTATTGATCAGGACGAATCGAGCTTCTTCGATTTGTTTAAGATAGATGTACTCAACTTTTTTAGAAAAACGTCGACCGTCTGCCAGGCCTAGAATGCGCATCGCTCGGGTAGGATCAAGGAGAACTGAGAGTGGCGCGATCGCTACGGCATCACCATAAATCCGCCGAAGCGGATAACTAACTGTGGCCACAAGGTCCGTGCAGCTCCCAACAGGCTCTGCGATAAATACGTCCGGTCTAGTTTGGTCGGTCAACGATTGGGCCGCTGCGGCGAGTGAGTCAAATCGACAACAGAAACATCCGCCAGCAATTTCTTCCACCGGAAATCCGTGAGATTTGAAGACGCTTGTATCGACGAGGCCGGCCCCTTGATCATTTGATATCAATCCGACCTTCAGTCCTTGGTTACGATAATGTTTTGCCAGAGCCACAACAGCGGTCGACTTTCCGGCGCCCAAAAAGCCTCCAATCATAATATATCGAGCGTGTGGGTTACTCACCGGGATAGTCACCTTGAATACGATCTATTGTTTCATCTAATATCATCTCATAGCCTCGAGCATCTACAGCGCTTGCCGGGGGTGAGCCCTCGAGCGTGAAAAGCCAGCCGGTCCCATAGGGATCCTTTCGCACGCGCTCAATATCCGTCAAAATATCAGGATTACCCTCAACGAACAAGCCATCCATCACACTATACATTTCCGATGCGGCCTTCATCCCTTCGATCCAACCTATTACCTGTCCTTCGGTGACGGTCTGCCCGGGAGTGACCTCGAAATCAGCTTCTACCATGTCGCCGAGCATCCGGATGGCGAAACGGGTGAATCCTATTTGATGCCGACTCTCGCCATCTGGGCGAATCCAAACATGGGCAGCCGTGTATAAGCGATCGGTGGGAAGACGGGTGGAGAATCGAGATCGTTTATAGAAGATAAAGTTAGATTCATCGGTCGTCATGAAGTTCGTTGTCTCCGTAGTTGGCGAAAGCAGTCTCTCGCTGGCAGTCTCAGGGGTATATCATTCCTATGGGCTCATCGCAACGGATACTGGCAACTACCCGCATCAAGTTCGCGAGCCACAGATATTGACATCCGTGGGTTGCCTATCGATACTCCACCCCATGGTTTTACGACTGGGCTATCGATTTATATCCGAACTTAATGCGCGACTTGCGTGGAAGTGTCTCTATCTATACATCTGGAAGGGTGCTCGCGCCGTCCACGCCTACAAGAAGCGCCTTAAGTCCGACACTCTTTACCCACCCTTCATGTTCGTAGCCTTGACGAATACGTGCAATCTCCGATGCCATGGGTGCTGGGTCGAAAAAGAGGGTGAGGGGCGCTACCTAGATGATGAGGACCTAGATCGCATCATCAATACTGG
>CAXMRT010000209.1:0-9044 GCA_964196025.1 uncultured Gemmatimonadales bacterium
CGATATAGGAGTTTTCTTCGTTTCCGATGTCGGTTTCTACAGTCACATGGGGGCGTAGTTCGTACTCTAAGTGAACGGCGCCACCGCTGGCGCTGCTGCTAATAGGGCGCCGTATTTCCGTGCGAAGTTTGTCGGTGAGTTGTTTTCCGATGGCAATCTCGGAGTCATCACTGCCTTCGCGGACATCGATATAATCAACGTCTAGAAGTTTCGTCGCGCGGTCAGTCGTGCTGATGCGTTTCGAAGGGTTTTTTAATTGCCGGATTCTGCTTGCCAGTTGGAGGACTTGGGTGGACGAGATCTCTGACACGCTTTTTCCAAACAGCAGATGTGAGATGATTTCGTCTTGATGCATGTGAGGGTCCGATGTGAGCTCTAGAGTTGGGTCCGAGATGTTTCCAGTGAGCGTTGCGGTTGCTTCGATACCATAGCGTTGGGTGAAGGCGTTGAGGTCGAGGTTCGGGCTTGGAGGCCATGTGTCGGTGAACGAGACCTTGCTTTCGTTTAGATCGAACCAGATCCCGAGCAGATTGAGGCGTCCGTTCCAGACATTCATGTCACCGTCTAAGCCTTGTTTGCCATTTCGAGCGCGATAGTGGACCGATCCATCCCATGAGGAGTCTAGGATGCGAGAGTGGACCTTGACGTTCTTGTTGAGATTAAACGTGAGGTCTGCTTCGAGGTTTCGGCTGGGGGTGTTGGTCGGGGTTGTGGCGGGTGACTCGCTGTCTCGATCGGAGAACTCAAGTGTTTTGGGCCCAAACCTCAGTTCGGCCAAATTACATGTCCCTTCGTCGACGCCGACGATGCCCTTCAGGGAGAGTGTTTTAGGATCAATGAGAAGAGCCAGCTTTCCTGAGCTAGTCAGGTTGATGGCTTCTGTCCCGACAATTTTAAACGTTTCTAGTTCGAGGGTTGCTTCAGCTTTCTTTTCGCGAAGCGCAATTCGTCCGGTACCGGAGACTCGGCCTTTGCCAGCGTCGGTTGCTTTTATGTGGTCGAGGATAAGAGTTTCGTGTTCGAGGCGAAGCTCGGCTTCGACGTCTTTCAGTCGTGTCTTCCAAATAAAATGTTCGTAACCACCATCAACGAGGTTTACTTGACCGTTCATGCTCAGATTGGTTCCGGTGCGAACGGCTACCACACGGCCCTTTAAGCGGCCGGTGATGGATTGGGCTGCGAGGGTAGGGATGTTGTTTAGGAGCGCGAGGTTCACGTCGCATGTGGCGTTGGCTTTGAGGGATTGATTGGTGTTGAACGCAAGGCTTAGTGGGGCCGGCCGATAGTGTATGGGTGCTGAGGCGTAGACGTTGAATGAGCCCATGTCGCCCCAATCGATGTTATTGGTGATGGTGAAGACTCCGCGTGCGTAATGAGCCTGAGCGTGGCTGCGGCCCACGATATCTTGTTTTTGATCGTCGGTTCTCAAGGTGAGTTCGTGGGTTGCGAGTGAGGCATCGATAGTCGGGTCGTCGGTTGTACCTGCTAGGGCGACGTGTCCGGTTAGAGAACCGCCGAGATCTGACGCGAGGAAGGGCAGTTGTTCAAGTGGAAGAGTGTAGCTCAAATCGCCAGAGAGCGGTGCATTCGTTTGAAACGCGACGCTCAGAGTCGTGAGGTTGACCGCGAGCGGGGCCTTGACTCGAAGGTTGGCCCAGGGTGTCAGATGAGAGACGTTTGCGTTCAGGCTGAATGCGTTATCGTGTAGCGACGATGACAGGTCAATGGCGAGTGGTGGTGTTTGCTTTCCAGAGGGCAGGGGTAGACGTATTGATTGTCCGGAAAGCGAGAGTGTTATCTCGGGGTTGCCGAGGGTGCCGTCGAGCATGGCGTTCGCGGACAGTTTGCCTGCGAGCTGGGGAAGCTTGAGGCCGGGTAGAGCGGCGAGGTTGAGATTGGTAATGGACAGCCTGGCGTGACGGAAGGCGTTGTCTCGCCATTCACCACTTGCACGGAGGTCGAGGTTTCCGACTCTGAGATCGCAGGTGTTGAGAGCGATGATGTTTGTGGTCAGGACCAAACGTGTCGGTGCCTGGAGCGCAAACGATTGGGTGTCGACACTGCCACCGAGTTTTATGACCGAAAATTCCCATGAAGGCGCATTCCGGACCACTCGCACGGAACCCGTCCCCATGTAAGGGGTTGCGGTGTGATTATTTACGCTAAGGTCGGCAAGGAAGTCGTCGGGTGTCCCGTTTAGTGCCAAGTTGAACTGTTGGACTTGGTGTGACTCATTGCCTGCCTTGTTAACTGCTGCGTATAGAGAGAGGGTGGGTTGGAGCCAGCTTTGTTCAGGGGTGCGAGTGACTTGGCCCGTGAGAGAGAGTGAGTCTAGTGACCAGTTGGCCCACCGTGTTGCCGATAGGTCGGTTTGTACAACGAGCTTTTGGTTCGAGTCATCGACCGTGAATTGCAGGGACCCCGAACTGATTCCCGCTAAGTTGGTGCTGATGAGGCTGCTTAAGAGTGACGGAGCTTTGATGGTGAACGTGGTGGTGCCGCGGACTAGGTGATTGCTTGGATTGATTGTGAGGTCGGCAAAGCATGTCGTGTTTTCGGCCGTAACCCTTAGGTCGCTGATGCGGATTTGTTCCGAGTTTAGGTCGACTTGGCCCTTGATTGAAACGGGCGCGGCGTCCGCATAGGCAGACGCGGTTGTGGTGAGCGTGTGCCGTCCCTCGTGGCTTGTTAGGGAGACGTTTGCGTCAATGTTGGTCAGCGAGTGACCGGCGGCGGACTCTGCCGAGTTGCAACTCAACGAGCCTGTGGCGTTGAAGCCAGTCAGCGTGCTGAATGAGAGGTGTGTGGAGATCGGCGAGATCGAGCGCAGAGTGGGTGTGATGACGAGGGTCGCGATGCCTGTTTGGTTTGTGTTTATTATAACACTCCCATCGAGTCCAGCGCGGATGACTGACTGAGTGGATCCGGTGTTTAGCTCGAATGAGCCGATCGAGAGATGGCGCACCGCGAATGCGGGGATGGAGAGGGGTGTGGAGTTGGCGGAAGGAGTGGGTTCCTCTTTTGTTTCGGATGCCCCGTCGATGGGTGTCATATAGACGGTTTCAATCCGGAGGGATTGCACGGCGGGTTGGTCGCTTAAGAGGGATGATAGGTCGGGTTCTATATGGAGGCCTGTGAGTTCGATCATGGGTTCGTTCGATTGACTTACTTTAATGAGGGGGAGAGTGAGCGAAGTCGGCAGGCGTCCGGCCCAAGGTGAGATCTCAATTGTCAGTGCCTCCGACGAAAGGGTTCGTGAGAGTTGGGCGGCGCTCCATCGCCGGCCTGGACCCGAGTGAAGGGCCAGCCAAAAGAGGGCAAGGAGTCCACAGAGGCCTAGGAGGAGGTAGCTAGTGCGCTTTAGCCATCTCTTGCCGAGACTTGGAGGTTGTGGGGTGTCGGTGGCCATTAGAAAAAGTGTCCGATACTGATGTAGAGCTCGAAGTCGTTATCGATATTTTCGCGTTTATCGATGGGCAGAGCGAGGTCGAGCCGGAGGGGCCCCATGCCGGTGGCGTAACGGATACCGGCGCCGAGGCTGGTGCGAAATGTGTCGTCTGCAGTTTCGCCGCCAAAAACTTTCCCGGTGTCGGCGAAAAGAACGTAGCCTAGCGCGCCGGCTGTGCGGTAGCGGATTTCAGCAGATCCGGTGATACGTTCCGTCCCTCCGAGGGGGACGCCATCGATCTGAGCGCCAATGCTTTGATACTCGTAGCCGCGAACCGAAGAGGCGCCGCCGGCGTAGAGCAGCGAATCGGCGGGTAGGTCGTCTGAGGATGCACCCTGAATCGAAGTCGTTTCTGCTCTGAGGGCTAGGGTTATTTGCGCGTGACGTTTGGGTGTGTGGTAGAGAGCTCCTGAAATGGAGCTGGTCGCAAATTCTAGGTCGGAGTGTAGTTCCTCGTGTAAGATCACTCCAACTGATGCGCGCGCACCATTCCGAGGATCAAAGAGCGAGTCGCGATGATCCCAGTCGATGAGTAATGGGATGAAGCCTAGATCGTAGTGTTCACGCGGTTCGAATTTTATCACATCCGTGTGTCGATATCCGGCTCCCGCGACGAGGCGGATATCCTTGTGTGGGGTATATGCATAGAGCCATTGAACTTCGGTGGCGTAATTGTCGAAAGCGTCCGTCTCTTCTTCGCCATGGTCGAGGCTCGCTTGAAATTCGAGCGGAACAGATTTCATTAGGGGTTTCTGGTATTTGAGTATTGCCGCAGAACCGATTTCACGTAGTTCCGCACTTAAGGTGAGTCGGTCACCGTTGCCACGAAAGTTCCGATGTTCCCAGCCCATCACTAGGCCAGCACCGGTATCGGAATCGTATTCAACGCCTGCTCGGATTGTTCGATGCTTCCGCTCTGTTACCGTGAGGGTGAGCGGGAGTATTCCATCTTCTCTCGATTTGGAGTCATGTTCGCAGCGTGCACTTGCAAAAATCCCGCTCGCGAGGAGATCGGCTTCAAAGGTGCGCACGTCGGCTTCATTGTAGGGCGCCCCTTCTTTTAATGTCAGGAAGCGTCTCATGGCCGCTGGCTTCACGGTGGTGAGGCCGTTGATTGTCATGGGTCCATAACGAGCTCTAATTCCAAGGTCGATGGACAGGTTTAGGCTAAGCGTCGGTGCTGCTTGATCGAATTCTAGTTCGCGTGCCAAGAGTCGTGCGAAGGGGTACCCTTTACGCCGGAACCCTTGCAGGTGGTTGCGTTCGACCGCCAGTATCCCGGTGGTGGTCGCGAGAGGGAGTTGGCCTCTTACTTTTTGAGTAGGGTGAACCTGACGGTCTGATTCGCCTTCGATGCTGAGCTGAGTTGTGGTCATCCGGTAGGCGGCTCCGGGAATGGCCTGAAAAGTCAGGACCTTTGGGGTTGAGGTGCTGACCATTTCGATCGCGATGGTGGCGTCAAAATAGCTTTGCGACTCAAAGACCTCTAACATGGTTGCCCGATCCTGATTTGCCTGCCAACGGATTTGGCGGGTCGATGCGTCGGGTCGGATGGTGCCGCTAATCAAAAGCGAAGATTCATAGAGTGCCTTTTTTAGCGAATCGTCTGATACCCCGCGCAAACGAATGTCCATAGGTGGTGATGCGTTATTCGTGGAGGCGGTATCTTTTGCGAGGGTCGCTGAGAGGCTGCTGATTATGAGTAGGAAGATGTGGAGAAAGGTTTTCATAACTGTGGGTCCGCGGAGTGATTGACTATGCCAGTTTGCGGCCTCGTCATCAATAGTGAACTAGGTAGCGGGTTTCGGCCTGAAAGCGCTGTCTATTCGGCGACGGATCCCTGATAGTATGCAACGCGTAAGGCGTGCGAACGATGGGGTGTACTCCCGAGGTCCTTGTACGGGTTTGGATGCGTTCTGGATCTGGTGACTATTCTTGAGTGGGGTGACTTGACATGTGATGGATGATCCGGCACGCTTTTTATAAGGATATAGATGTATAAATTTATGGGGGTGGGGGTGTATGTTAAACGTGTTTAAATTGGTTCGGAGAATCCGGTGATTTGCGTATGAGCGTGTTCTCTGCCTGGCGCCAGTCTGTGTCCATAATGGTTCTGGGCGTTTCGCTCAGCCTGTTTGGAATGGGGTGCCGAAGTGTTAGTGTACCGTCATTACCAGTGTTGGACGATCCGGATTTGGCGACGGCACGATTAAGCGCTAGTGAGCGGGTCCATTGCTGGTATCAGCAGACGAACATTACTCTTCGCTGGACGGCTGACGATCGACTAGTGGAGCTGGGGCTTAACTCTGTATCGGTGAGTAATGTCGCTGGCCGAGAAGATTGGTTGCCCATTTTCCATATGCCGGTGGGCAAAATCGGGCCAGCGAGAGGAGACCCCTTGGGTGAGCCCATCCGGGTCCTTGGCACGAATGTGTGGCGCGGCTTTATCGACGAGTTTATCTTCTCATTGCTCCCGGATGAGCCGAACCAAGCGATTGTTATAAACACGTTGGATATGGAGCGCCTTCTCTATAAATCGGATAGCGGGGAGCTCATTCGCAGCAGTATTGAGAAAAAGCCGCGCTCGGTTCCGATTGTTAAAGTCTACCGCATAGAGCGCATGGAAGATGTCTTGTTTGATCGATTGGATGAGTTTCTTCTGGCGCGAAAAATTAAGGACACGGTCGTTCTTTTTCGCACCGGAGATGATCCAGGCCTTTCAAAGCCGCTGTACATTGCGGACCTAACTCGCAAAAAACATGCGTTTTTGTCATTTGATCAATATACGCAAGGCGTCATGGCTGCTGGATTTTTGACGGACACCACGAAGTTGGTTCATCACGGATTCAAAAGCACCTATTTGGAGGTGTTAAATCGCCCCTTTTCTGCAACCGCTCGGTTGATTCATGTGGGTGGTGGATTTGTTTATGATTTGGGAATTGATCTGTGGCACCGCACGGTTCGCATGCCCCTCGTCACGCGGCGCGCCGATGTTGAATTGACCGATCGAGAGGGCATGGACCTTGTGGAGTGGGAAGAGTGGCTGGATCGACATACACTGCCCTCGCACTACGGCGAGATTGATTTGATGATAGATGGAGATCAGTTTTTTCCTTACTTCATGGAGTCTTTGGTGAATGCCGAGAAATCGATTAAGTTGCGTACGTACCTCTTGGATCGCGATGATACGGCGGTTCGCTTAGTCGACGTATTGCGTGAACGTTCCAAGGATGCCGATGTAAAAGTCATGTGTGATGGACTGGGGACGATGGCTGCGCAAGGCGTCACTGCCGACACACTGCCAGGTACTCACAAAGCGCCCGGCGACATCCTTCGTTATCTAGAGAAGGGGTCGAACGTTGGAGTACGATCGTTGACCAATCCTTGGTTTGCTGGCGATCATTCGAAGTCGACTGTGATCGACGATGAGGTGGCGTATATCGGGGGGATGAATCTTGGGCGGGAGTATCGCTGGGAGTGGCATGATTTGATGATGCGCGTGAAGGGCGACATGGTTCAGGCGATCGAGTATGAATTTGATAAGACGTGGACGCACGGCGGCGTGTTGGGTGACTTTCAATACTTGAAGTATGCGTGGGTGAGACCGGATCTGACTCATGAAGAAAAGGGGTACCCCATGCGGCTCTTGATGACGCGGTCTTTCTCCTCAAATTTGTATAAGGCCCAAAAGCAGGCGATCAAGCGTTCACAAGATTATATCTACATAGAGAATTCGTATTTTGCGGATATGCCGATCATTACTCAACTGTGTAAGGCTCGCAAACGCGGCGTGGATGTTCGCGTGATCATTCCTGCGGAGGGAAACAATGGTCTAATGAATGAAAATAATGTGATCACCATTAATCGTCTATTGAAGAATGGATGCCGTGTTTACATTTATCCGGGAATGTCTCATGTTAAGGCTGCGATATACGACGATTGGGCCTGCCTGGGATCGGCGAACTTTGACAAGTTGAGTTTCAGGATTAACAAAGAGTTGAATCTGGGGACATCCGCCCCAGAATTTGTGAAGGTACTGAAGAAAGAGCTTTTCGAAAAAGACTTTGAGGATGCGGTAGAGTTGACGAAGCCCCTGCCGCAGAACTTCAAGCAGATCATTTCGTCGCTTATTGCGGGGCAGTTTTAGTACAATCATTATTAACCTACGGAGAACAGGATGATGCAGGCCGTATCTGACCGAGAAGGTCAACGAAAGCGTTTTCGACCGGTGTGGGACACACTTATCGGTGGAGCGGTATTTCTTGTTCCCGTGGGGATCGTTGTGTTTGTTTTGGGGCGCGCGTTTGGGGTTGCGCTGAAGTTGGTGAAGCCGGTGATCGATGTACTGCCGATCGAAAGTGTGGGCGGTATTGCCTTAGTTAACGTGGCCGCGATCCTGCTTGTTGTGTTGATTTGCATGATCGCGGGAAAAATTGCTCGTAGCCGGATTGGAAAAGTGTTCGCAGAGCGCATCGAAGAAAAAATCCATATCATTTTCCCTCGATACTCCTTCGTTAAGAGTATGGCGGAGTCGATGACTGGTGTGGAAAAGAGTAATGACTTAGTTCCTTGCATTGTTTCTCTTGATGATGCCTCGCAAGTGGCGTTTGAGGTTGAACGTCTTGAAGCTGGCGGGGTTGTTGTGTATTTGCCGGGTTCGCCAGATCCGTGGTCTGGGGCTGTGTTGGTGGTCACCGCGGAGAGAGTGAAGCCGCTGGACGTGGAATTTACTGAAGCTGTTAGAAGTCTGAAACAGGCCGGGCGTGGAACTGCGGCTTTAATGGAGGGACGTACAGATGTTTTTTTTGATGCGTAGATGTGTGTGGGTTATAGTTGGAAGTATACTCTTTTCAGCCGGATCGGTGTTTGCTGATAACAAAACAGCACTGCCGGCTCACCCTGGACAAGATCGTATGACCGTCTATACGGCAATGGCCCTGCTCGATGTCGATGAAATTAGTAGCGCGGACCAACACTTCGTGGCGAACCTTTTTGTTGTCTTCCGTTGGACGGACGATCGATTGAAGCACGAGGGTCCGGGCTCGGTCACTATGGAGCTTTCGGATGTTTGGAACCCAAAATTCATTTTTGTTAACCAACAGAAAATTTGGTTGTCGATGCCTGAAGTGGTTACGGTGAGTCCCGCGGGTGAAGTGCTTTACCAGCAGCGGGTATGGGGTCCCTTTTCTCAGCCAATGGATGTCCGTCATTTCCCGTTCGACATGCAAGCGTTTGAGATGCGGCTAGCGTCGACGACCTACACCTCTGAAGAACTCATGTTTGTCGCCGACACTGAGATGACCTCGTTGGTTGCAGAGAAGTTATCCCTCCCAGATTGGGGAATCATTGGCTGGGAGTTAGACTTTTCTGCGTATCGTCCGGTTCAATGGGCGAAAGGGAACGCGAGCGTGGCGTTTATCTTTCATGCTGAGCGATACGTCCGACATCATCTACTAAAAGTAGTGTTGCCATTGATCCTGATTGTCATCATGTCGTGGATTGTTTTTTGGATCGACCCAGCAGAATCCGGCACTCAAATTGGTGTGGCCACCACGTCCATGCTGACTCTGATTGCCTATCGTTTCATGGTGGGCGG
>CAXMRT010000210.1:0-18743 GCA_964196025.1 uncultured Gemmatimonadales bacterium
GATCAGATGTCGCATTGCACGTCACGCAACGATCGGGCAACCTCGAGTCGACCCCCATCACAAGACACTTTTTATCACGGGCGATCGTGTAATCGGTCGCCATGATTCCCTGCTGATACATCTTCACGTACTCAGGTTTGCAGCCCGCACATACCCGGTTCCCAGCTAGTTCGATCATGTCGTCCAACTCAAACATCTCGGAACACAACACACACGCTTGCTCAGTCATCCCCGTCATACGCATCCTTTGGTTCGATTCCGCGCAGGTCGCCTGCCATCACCACGGCACCCACTAACGCCGACGGAAAAGTGCCCAGCTCACTTTATCGCCCTGAACCCACTCAAACAATTCCGGGTGATCGGTCATCCAGTCCATCTCGATCGAACGAGGCCAAAAAGTCAACACGTAGTCAACCTCCCGCTCTGCTACCCGTGCAAACCACACCTGTTTTCGCGCCTTACCCTCACGATCGGTGTGTGGCCCAAAATTGACGATAGCTCCGTCTTCGGTGATAGGCACATACACAATTTCGTTCTGCAAACGCGTCCCAAGAAAATGATACAGATACCAATTGTCTTGGTTCTGTGTCGGCCCAGACGTAACCGCAATGCGGAACGACGCCGAGCGATGCTCAACAAAGCCCCTCGCATGCATCCAGTAACGTTGGATGCCATGTAGAACCTTGCACTGTCCGTCTGCGATCAAGGAAGCTCGAGTGCGGTCGCGTACATGGTTCAACGCAAACAGAAACGACCCTCCTAGAATCACGGCTGCAAGCGTCCCCATCCAAGCGGCACGGCCGCGTCCAATCAGAATCGACCCCCCTATTGCTGCCAACAGACCCGCTAGCACCCAAGGGAACACGCGATTTTCCATCGCGCCCAAACCGAGAAGGCTTCCGCACCCCATATTCACGAACATAAAAAGCGGCAACGCCAGACACGCAGCCGAGGCCAAGGTCTTCTTGCGCGAGACAGCGCATAAACTCAACACGATCACCAAAAGAGTGCACACCAAAAGAAAACGGCCACTCGACCCGGCCCACAGAAGCCGGAGAACAGAAAAACTCGGACTATACAAAATGCCGATATTCAACATAGCCAAGGCAACGGGAACGATCCACCACTTCGGTGTCCTCCGCCACAAGGCAACCACCCCAAATGGAAACAGGAGAAAGAAAAGCGCTGAAAAGGCGCTGAGATGCGGCATCATGAGTAGGGGCGACTGAAAGTAGGTTTTCACGGCGGCGGTCTCCGCAGCCCAACTATAAGGGGAAGGCGTTAAGTCACGTGTAATATACCACTCGACACCTGGGTGCGGAACGCCAAGCGTGACCCCCATGATCTCAATGGGGAGCGGTGACAACGGATAGCCAGTCACCTGTATACTGCGAATCACCCATGGCAAATAAATCATCGCGCCCAACACCCAGCCCACTCCTACCGCGCGCCAACACTCGGGCCGCCGAAGCTTTAACAGCAATCCAATCTGCAAAACGAATAGGGTCGCAGCAAACGGAGGCGCAATCGGTTTCGCCAGCAAGCTCAGCCCAATCGCAAGCCACGACAAAACCAAAAGCTCGGGCGCTCGAGTCTTCCAAAACAACATCGTGAAATAAACCGCGCCAAGAACCGTTAACGTCAACAGGTTGTCAACATACAAGCTGCCCACAGAGTGCCAAATCGCAGGAATCGTCATCGCATAGACCGTCGCAACCAGTGCCAGTCGTGAGCGCAAACCCAGCAAGCGACCAATCGAATACGTACACACAGCTAACGCAACCCAAACGAGCAAATCAGACGCACCAAACAAGAAGTCTGTCCCGAAGAAGAGCATCGCCACACTCGCGCCCATCTCGCCGCCAGGGGGATGCATGAGCGCAGACCCCCAGCCTCCCGGCGCCACCATCGGTGAATAACTTCCATACTGCACCCACTGGGCAGCCTTCACTGCATGATAAGTCAGAGTGTCCCAGGCCAGGGGTGGCAGCCCCAGTACGCGCACCACTTTATACGCGAGAATGAGGAGGAACAGTCCGTTTACGATCCGCACTCGAGGGCCAGCCAAAGGCCGAGACCAACGTCTGAGCCGACACCATTCGGACCGAAAATCCGTCAAGAACGCGCCTAGCGAATAAAGACGTAAATGAGCGCACGCAGCCATCGCTACGAACAACACCCAGATCATTTCACGACGAAAAACCCCAAGCAATAGGCAGAGCTGTGAAACGAGCATCACCAGCCAGTAACTGATAAAGAACGTGGATAGCCCATTCAAGGAAAGAGAATGAGACCCCGGCAATGCCCAACGGCGCAGTCCCCAAGACAGGTATAGCACCAGAAACACAAAGGAACCGGCAAAACCAAGATTCAGTAAAAATGACACGTTAAACCGCCAGGCAACAATTCCGATACACGTCTATGTGACGCGTAACACTCACCGAGCCCTCTCTCGAGGTTCCGGCACCGATCCCGCCTGCCCCACCCCTGCAAGATTCAAGCAGGCTTCACATCTTCGTAGAAGCGCGCTGATACAACTGCCAGTAGTGGCATGATATATAAACAGGCCGCTAGACAAGCAACGCCCCCGACAGCTATCAGCGAGATAGAAAGAGTCTGAGCCCCGCCTGATTGAATCAGAATGGCGCCAACTACAATCGGGATTATAGTCAATACCAACACCAGCGACAACGGCAGCATGAGCATGAACAGCTTTGCTTTATTCCCATCCATTAACTCTCTACTGCGAGTAATGGCCTCGATTGCTCCAATCGCCTCATCCTCCGCGAGAATATAGAACGTCATCGCATACGAGTACGACTTGATGATGCCCGGTATCACGAGCAGCATGGCCCACAAGGCCACGAACAGGGAGTACATCAGGTAAGAACCCAGATTTCGGCCAAACGCCTGAAACCCGTCAAAGAGGTTCCCTACGGCGACGTCTTCTTTTTGAGCCAACAGCAGATAACACTTAGACAGCCCCACTCGAAGTGGACCGCCGATGATCAACGACCCTATCGCCCCAACAAAAGGAACAGCCGATGCAACCTGAATGACTATGTTGTAGAGAAACCCAATACCGATCGCAAAACCCCAATGGCCTGACAGCGCAACTTTCGCATCGGCCATCAAGTCTGCATTAGAGGTCTGCCCACCGGTACCGATGCCACCACCCAGGCTGGGGTTCAGCCCCGACTGAAGCCTCTTAAAATAAAGCGGCTTGCAACCTCCACACACGTTCTGGCCATCGTAGACCACCACGTCATCAATAGGAAACGTCTCGCTACACTGAGAACACTCAGCCTCTTCTCCTACGACCTCTTCGGCAGCGGCCGTCATGGCAGCCACGGGCTCAACAAGAGATTCCGTAGCAGGTTCTGGTACAGGCTCCACGGTGGGCTCAGGTGTCGGCTCAACAGCGGGCTCTGGTTCCGCGACCGCGGGTTCAGGAGCAGGCGCTGCTTCAGGGGCAGATGCGGGTGCGGGAACGGGCGCTGGTGCAGAAACAATAGAGAAAATCTCTACCTCACCTACTGCCGTCCAATCGCTCAAACCGCTATTCCATACAAGAGTGTCAGGCGAAATGGTACCTGCCTCGATCAAGTCTCGGATATCCGATTCGCTTACCGGTCCAACACGTTCGTCACCTACTGCGTAATACCACTCCAAAACGACACCCCTTTGGTTTGACCTTCTATTAAGACCCTCTTCAACGCTCTAATCCGTTAAAGCTACCGTGTTCTGGGTGAAATTACAAGTAACAGACAACGTAAGGCTAGCCTCTATTCAAACGTTCGACTGAGTGAAACCACGCCTCATTCATCCGCACTTTATTACTGAATATCCTCATGGTTATGATAAATTGCGGGCTTTTGGTCGATCGCCTGTGTGGCGGTCGCGAACACAAAGCTATCTTTAAACTTAATAGTAAGGAGATCACCCAGTGATTGAACTCAAGCAAAACTGCAAATACTCCCTAGTCATCCCAACAAGCATGGGTACACGCCTCACTCCCGTGAACGGCCAACCCTTCCACTCAAGCACCACCTTCCAGATGCAGGCCACTAGCGCCGAATCAAACGTCGGAAGCGTGTCATCCTTTCTGGGCCTGCCCGTCAAAATCCTAACCGCCTTCGTCGCCGGCAGCCCGGTATCTCGATTTATTAAGGACAACCTCGGCAGCCGCCATATGGAGTTTGAAGGACCCGAGTTCGATCAAGGCGGTCCATGGGGATTCCGCCACCAGATCAACCTCGCTGACAGCGGCGTCGGCTCTCGCGGCCCCCGCGTTGCCAACGATCGCGCTGGCGAAGTCGGACGCATGCTCAACGTAAAAGATTTCGATCTCGACCGCATTTTCGGAGAAGAAGGCGCACAAATAGTGCACCTCTCGGGCCTGATCGGCGCGCTTTCACCCGAAACGAGCCAATTCTGCCTCGACATCGCCCGTGCCGCCAAGAAACACGGCACACGGATCGCTTTCGACCTAAATCATCGCGCGTCGTTCTGGGAAGGGCGCGAAGATGAGTTGACCGACATCTTTAAGGAGATCGCCAGTCTCACCGATATTTTGATTGGGAACGAAGAAGACTTCCAACTCGCACTCGGCATCGCCGGCCCCGAAGCTGGCGGCTCTGACATTGAAGCGAAGATCGACGGATTCAAAGAAATGATCGGGCGAGTAAAGGCCGAGTTCCCGAACGCATCAGTGTTCGCAACCACATTACGCGAAGTTGAAAGCGCCAACTGTCATCACTGGGGCGCAATCGTCTCCGCTGGCGACGAATGGCAGGTGATCAAACCGCGCGCAATCGGCGTACTCGACCGCATCGGCGGCGGGGACGGATTTGTTGGTGGGCTGCTCTACGGGATCCTCAAGAATTGGGACTCAGCAAAGTGCGCACAGTTCGGCTGGGCGACGGGCGCGCTCACCACCACCCTGCTAACTGACTACTGCCAGCCCGCTGACGAAGAACAGGTCTGGAGCGTCTGGGAAGGCAACGCACGCGTGCGCCGCTAAGCGCGTCGTAACGGTCGTTCAAAAAAGCTTCTCGACGCCTTTGAGTGATTTCGTGCGCTCGATCATTTGCTCGCGCGTCTGCGGAGCTGCAGGCACCCCACCCGCTGGAGCCGTCGGAAATGCAGCGCGAATCCCGTCCTCTGCTTGTTCAAACGCTTCTCTCAGGGGCTGCTCCTCATACTTGCGTGCGTGGAGCTTCGCCAGCACAGCTCGTCGCGCAGGACCCGTCACCGCATCCGCTGCAGCCCCCATCGCGGTACTTTCAGAAATATACCGATCATAGTTCGCCTTGGCGGCTTCGTAATGCTCCAACGCCTTGCGCTGGTTTTCCGGCAGCTCGTCGCGCCGCATTCCATCTAAATCAATCACCAAGCGCCCCCGCCCTTGCCCGGCAGCACGATCCGGTTCCTCTTCAGCGGGAGGTGGCGGTGGCGGCAACACCGTTCGGACCAACGACGCATATAGGGTCTTAGGCTTGCCATCTACCTCGACATGAAACTTCATTCTCGAATAGCCCGTCAGCACCCCAGTGTCCGTCTTTTTGTTGGTGTAGGTGATCTGCACCTCTAACGGCGGATCGACGGTTAACGCGCTGACTCGATTCAAGCGCTCGGACAACATCTTTTCAGTCTCAAAGTTCAACAAGCTCTTTTCGAAACCAATAAACGAGCCCTGATGGACCGTCGACCCAATCTTCAAGGTATCCGCACTCGCCACTACAGCCACGCTCGCCACCCACCCTACAAATATCCATGTTTTCATGTATACCTCTAACGTCACAACCGCTCCAGCGGTTCATAAACACTCCTCGCGTACCGACCACCTATACCCAAGCGGCCCCTCATCCGCCTCAACAAACACCGCTCGAAGCCCCTTACTCCTTTTCCACGGGCCAACTTCTCTCGTAATGCTGACGACCACCTTTACCGTCACCTTCCGAATCCGATGGCTCTGCTAGCTAGGCAGGGAAAACCTCAGCAAAACACCTCATTTCTGGACCCACCACGTCCTTTGAACACACTGAACAACCGCCGATTCAACCTTGCAGCTCCCTCTATATTTTGTCATCATAGCCGGAATGAATAAGTTTCTCACAGTCGTCGCGAGCATCAGTCTATTGGCCTCCGCAGGCCTTGCCAACACAGCCAGCGAGCTCGTCGTCCAGCTTGGATCAAAAACATTCGACGCCCGTGAACGCGCACAGACACAACTTGCGGACATGGGTGAAGCCGCGCGCAGCTCCCTCCAAAAAGTATCCAACTGCGAAGACCCAGAAATTTCCGTTCGCGCCAGACAACTGCTAAACAATCTCGGCAAACTCATGGTTCAGTTACCCCTTGCGGTAGAAGGTCATGTCAAATCAGACGCCCCCATCCAAAAACATATCGAGATCCAATTCGTCAACATGAAGTCATCGCCGCTCAAACTGTTCTGGCTCGACCTCTATGGCAAACGAAAATTCCACAAAGAGATCCCCGCAAAAACCACTGTCGTCCAAGACTCTGTTGCTGGACACCTCTGGCTCGTCGCCGATCCGGACGAAGACGGACTCGCGATCTACACCGCAACCGAAGATGGTCGCGCAATCATACAAGCCAAGTAGATGTGGGTCTAACCTACTACTCAAAGGCCTCCCTGTGCCCAGACAAAAGGCAAACAAGGAACAGTTAGCAATGGTCTTAGAAATGAAAATGCTACGTCCCGTGCAAGAGCCCAATCAAGCAACACCTCAGGGGCTCATTCACATCATGCTTGCGTGACCCACCGATCAGGCTTGCAACATCCGGCCTACCACTATTATGCTCACCCCTACACACTGAATCACCCCACTGGAGCACAACAACTGCCATGACCCCACAGGAATCACTCGATCAACTCATAGCCGGCAACCAGCGATTCGTCTCTGGCAACCCAACCGCCCAACCGCTCACCCAATCACAACGCCACGCCCTGAGCCGAAACGCCCCCGCACCTATTGCGACCATCCTGACCTGCTCCGATGCTCGAGTCGTGCCAGAGACCTTATTTGATCAAAACGTCGGGACTCTCTTTACGATCCGAGTCGCAGGTAACATCGCCAACCCCTCAAACATCGGGTCTATCGAATTTTCAGTGGCGAGCTTCGGTACACCACTCGTGCTCGTCATCGGACACTCTAAATGTGTAGCGGTCCAAACAACACTCGAGGAACTTAAAAAGCCAGGTACCCACACATCCGAAAACATTTTGGCAATCATTAACGAGATTCGGCCAGCGGCAGAGCCTTACGCAGACCCCACGCTCCCGCATACCGAACACGAACGCTCCGAACATGTCGTCCGCGCAAACGCACTACATGCGGCCCACCGACTCGAGAACACTGAATCCCTAGCCCAACGGGTTAGCAGGGGTGAACTCATGATCGCGGCTGCGGAATACGACCTAGAATCGGGCGCGGTCGAACTCTTCGAACTCTAGCGCTTAATCAGGAAATCGAGCAGGCACTACTTTCGCTATTAGACGGGCCACGCAAGTGGCGCACGACGCTTGTGTCGCAGACTCTTCATCGCCAAAGCCTATTACTAAGTTGCTTCTACGAAGCGCTTCATGAACGTCTGCTTAGCAGCAACCTCATTGTCGAAACCGTAAGTTACTTCTTCACCGAGGGTGCCGCTGGAAGCCCGCCGGGATTCTTGACAGATAACGGAATAGGCTGAACCACTGTGCGAGGCACTATAGCCTCATTCACATACCCTTCGTACTGCGACGCGATATCCGCAACATCAACTCCTTGATCATGGAATATAAATCGATATTTCAAGGTCAAGGTATCACCCATTTTTAACACCATCTCCCCATCCCCTTTCGCATTCTTCGGCCCAAATGGGTTAGCAGATACTAGTCCATAATCACGGGCATGCCACCAACTTGGGCTCCTTGGATTACTAGGGTGGGAAAGAATGGCTATACCCGCATTAGCCCCTTCCACAGCGCCCCAGTAGTGAACCCAGTCAGCGGGTTGACCCCAAACGGATTTACCCGAATCCCCAACACTATTCGCCGCATGACCAAAGACCTTCTTCACACCGCTCTTCGGTTTCGCCGTCAAACGCAAATGAGGATGCGTGCGCAAGCCCACGAACCCATCCTTCTTCTCTTCAAAGGTCAAGGCGCCATGACTCGCATGCATGTTGAGTTCTAAATCGATATAGCGCGCCCCATCCACGACCCCAAATGTCATGCGCCGCGTATCCGTCGCCATCACCTCGCCCTTCGGATCATGCCACAGATTGAAGGTCTGCAAAATGGCACGATCTTTTCCACTGCGAATATCAATCGTCCGACCATGCGTCACCAAGCCACATTTAGGACTCCCCTCATGCCACGAATCGACACCGTTAATCCCTTCATGTCCGATGAATAACGACTTGTGATGAGGATGATCTTTGGATTCACCCTTCCGCCCCGCCTCCGTGATCGGCCAGTCACGCGTCAGCCCAACCTTCGACGCATTCATGATGGGGTACAAGATAGGCTTACTGAAACCGGACAAGAGATACTCCGTAAAAAGATCTCCATCAATCTCTACGCGAAAACGATCCTCGCCAACCGCCTTAATGGTAACCGCATGATCCGCATTCGGTCGCCGCAACCGGTTCAGGGTATAGATAATCGGATTACCTGGGAACGTCTCATTCTCTACCGACTTCACCGAGGCACCAATGTCTAAGCGATAGATGTAGTTGGGAACAATCCCATCAAGCGCGATCGATGCCACCCGAGGATTGTTCGGGTCGATCACCAGCTTCTGTATCGGGTAAGCCACTTTATCCTGTTCCTTGGAACCATACTTATAAGAGTATTTGTAGCGGTAACGTTCAACCGTAACGGCCCCGAGATCAAGGCTGTCAGGGTTTAGCGGCTTGGTAAACGTAAACCTGAACCCGCTCGTGGTCAGACTGACATGCTGTACATGAAAGGGCATTTCGCCGGTATAGCGGATACGCTGAAGCCCTTCCGAGAGGTTCCCCCATCCCCGTCCAGTTTGCCCAACGTACATCGTGTCGCCGTCCGGTGAAAATGCCAGGCGATTGTTTCCCCGGTTCAAGCCCTTCCCCTTTCGGAAAAAGACCGCCGCCCCTTGGTAAGCGCCGTCGACCATCTCAGGCATACACCGAATAATGGTTTCTCCAGATTGGTCCGGCACAAACATCTGTCCCGTATACGGACCGAACTTCCCGCCTGTTGTATCGAATACGGGCTCTGCACAGGAATGAACCATGCTGTGTGGCACATGAAAGGCCGGCTTGTTCCACAAGTCGTCCAACAGGACCCGCGGCATATAGAGAGGGTTTTCGATCCCTTTAAACCGCTCGTCCCAAACCAAGCTGGACGGATGTCCCATAAAGGAGTCCTGCGTGACATGATAGACCGGAGAAACCGCGCGCCAGTCACCTTGGTTATCGACCGTCCATAACTCACCTTTTGGAGACAACTCGATGCCGTTCTGCATTCTGTAACCAGACGAGACAGGCGTGAGCGCCCCATCCTTATCAACATGCAAGACCCATCCGCGATACAGACATGCGGAATAGTTGCGACCAAATCGACCCTTTTTTGAATACGGACCACGCGGCGTTTGAGCCGTTGGACCGTTGTGGGATGCCGTCCCGGGCGCAATGTAGTAGCCACCCTTCCCATCCGAGGCGATATCCATTGTTTCGTGATAATTCCCCGTCAAGCCGAAGTCAGTGGACAGATTCGTGTACTCATCCGCCACCCCATCACCATCCGTATCAATCACTTCTGTGAGCTCGGCCATCTGACCAATCACAATATGCCCCGGCTTCACCACATGAATCCCACACGCGTTATGAAATCCATTCGCAAAGCGACGCCACTTAAACTTGTTCGGATCCGCGTCAACGGTCCCCACAAGAATATCTCCACGCCGTAAAGCCACATAGAGTGAGCCATCACTCGCAAACTCCACACCCCCCACTTCTGGAGGAAGCTCTTTAGGGAATGACACACGATCAACGACATAGCTCTCATCAGCGAAGAGCGAACAAGGCAATAGACAGACCGCAACCAGGGCGACCAAGACTCGAATTCGGTGTTTAATAAATGACATCATTGATCTCCTACTTAAGCGATTGAATATAAAGAAGCAAGGCGTCCACCTGCTTACTGTCAATTTGATAGGGAGGCATCATGGCCTCTGGATAACCCGGTGCAGTCTTCGCGGTGGGGTTCGTAATCGACTCCCGAATGTACGCCTCGTCCGCCACCAACCTTGGCGCACCCTTGAAATCTCGCGTGGATCCAAACAAGCCCTTAAACGAAGGTCCATGATTCTTTCCGCCATCCGTCGTATGACAAGCAATACAGCCAAACGAGGTGTACAATTTTTCACCAATTTCGGCGGATGGCTCATCAATTTTAATCACTTGCTTTTTAAACCCAGTGTACTGGGTCGCTGAATTTGGCCGCAACAGCACGGTCATCCGCCCCTTCTTTGACGGACTCACTTCAGTCGGCGTCTTCGGATCGATATAAGTCAACACGTCTGACGTTCGGGAAGAGAAATAGCTGAGCTCTACCGTCTGCGGCGACGGTCCCGGCCGAATTCCAACCGAAATAACACTCTCACCCACCTCATATCGAAACACAGGGTGCCCCTCTACGCGCGAATGACCCGCATAGCGAATTTTGTGTGGCAACGCCTTACCATTGATCCGCAACGGATCCACCCCAACCGCCTTGTAGAACAGCTGCCCCACTAACCGTCCCGTATAGCCACCATCCGTCCGGCGTCCCCTCTTCGGTTCACCCCAATGCGGCGTCATATCCAAAAATCCACCGGACCACGCATAGAGCAGCCGACACTCTGTCGTGTCCCATACATACGACACGGTCTTACCCAGGTTCACGCTGATCGCAGCAGGAATCGCCGACATCGTCTTATAACTGCCGCTACTAGAAAGCAAGCCATCCCTCGGATTGTACTTAGGTGACGAATGCCCCGTCGCATGCCGCGCGGTCACATTCGTACTGAGCCCTAGGTTCTGAACAAAACAGCGCAAAACCAAGGGCTTGTCCATCGTCCCCATGGGTCGGTTAGTGTAGCTCAAAAAGTCAACATCAGGCGTCATCTCCGCCGACAAGGAACTGAGAAAGCCAACAACCAAAGCTGCCGACGTATAAATCACACACTTCATAACTTCTCCTCAAGGATACGAATTCACGTACACAGTACCAAACACAGCACTGCAATGAAACCGTTCTCATCCGAGATCAAGTCCTGTTTTGCGCAACGAAGACCTCAACCCTGCAGCCTCTAGTCTACTAATCAACTTCTGCAACGGGTGCGTGTGTCGTGGGTGTGACTCAGGCTGTCCACCGAACCCAACGGCGCAGGAGCAAAGGGCACGCGCCCACCCCACCCATTCACCCCCATTCATCACACCGAACCCAACAAAAACGACCCGATCCCTTCCCAGGTAGAGCGGCCAGTCCCTTGGCCGCCCCCGCTCGGAAGCTCTGAGCGCCCCCCTTTCGCCCCTTGCACCAGCCCAGAGCGCTTGATACCGTCACAAAGACTTTGCGTTGAAGCTCCTACTCCACATACGTATCTATTTACCGAAAGGACATAAACATGAAACAAACAATCCTCACTCTCACTATCGCAACCCTCTGCACCCTTGCAGGTGCCCAGGGCAAAAAACACCCATTCGTACAGGCTCCGGACGTGTTCGATGTAACAGAATTCTCCACCCAAGCCCTAACCCCAGTCGTCGCATCGATGTGCGTCGCCTACGACGGAGCCGTCTTCGCAGGCGTCGACGGTACCGGCTCCCTTGGAAAAGGTCCTGGAAAAGGCAAAATCATCAAGCTGATCGATAAAGACAACGACGGCATCGCTGACTCGCACACGATCTTCTGCAAGGTCGACAACCCACGCGGCATTCTCGCGGTCGGAAACAAACTCTTCGTCCTTCATGCCAACTGGATTGGACCCAAAGAACTTGAAGGTATGTACCTCACCGTCTTCGTCGACGCAGACAACGACGGCGTCGCAGACGGAAAAGGCATCCGCCTCATCTCAGATTTTGGCACAAAGAAATTTAATCAGTCTCGCGGCATTGATCACACCACCAACGGAATCCGTATGGGCATCGATGGCTGGATCTACGTCGCGTGCGGCGACTTCGGATTCGTGAATGCAAAAGGAACCGATGGCACTATCCTCACGATGTATGGTGGCGGAGTCGCCCGAGTGCGGCCAGACGGGTCTGAACTCGAAACCTATGTCCACGGCCTTCGCAATATCTACGATGTCGCGATCGACCCACGCTTAAACTTAATGACCCGCGGTAACACAAACGATGGCGGAGGCTGGAACATCCGATTCATCCACGAAATCCAAAGCGGCGAATACGGATACCCCGTTCTCTACAAACGCTACACCTACGAAATGATCCCCGCTCTCGTCGATGTCGGAGGCGGTTCCGGGACCGGCGCCATGTTTTTTCAAGAACCGGGCTGGCCCGAAAAGTACAACAACATCCCAATGATGTGCGACTGGGGCCGCAGCCAACTCGTCATCCATCGAATCACTCCCGACGGCCCGACCTTCACCCAAAAGGCCGAAGAGTTCATCAAATGTCCCAAGATCACCGACGTGGATTGCGATGCATCCTCGCGACTCTATGTGAGCGCCTGGCACAAAAGCGGATTCAAAGGCGGCAACAGCGGCTTCATCGCGCGTGTCACGCCAGAGGGATGGACGTACAAAGCCGCTCCGGACCTCAAGAATGCTTCCGATACAGAACTGATCAGCCACCTCTCCTCACCCAGCTCGAAACTGCGTCTACACACGCAGCAAGAATTCCTCAGCCGAGGCCCTAGCAAAACACGCAGCAAACAACTCACGAAGCTCGCGGCCCAATCGGATGCAGATACCGACCACAGAATCGCTGCGATCTTCACACTCAAGCAACTCAACGGAGAGGCGTCACACCCTAGCCTCGAAAAACTGACAAGCGATCCAGCCGTACGCGAATACGCACTCCGCGCTCTTGCCGACCGGAAGACCCAAAATGCAAAGGTTTCCACGAAGCTTTTCATCACCGGTCTTGACGACACAGACCCCCGCGTTCAAGTCGCCGCCGCTGTCGCTCTCGGACGTCTCGGCCAGAAATCAGCCGCACCCGCACTGCTAGCTAAAGCCAACCCACCTAAACCACATCCTCTTTTTCAAGCCCCACCGAAATCAGCTCCAGCGCCCTCTGTAGATAAAAATGGGAAAAAGAAGAAAAAGAAAGTCGCGATCAAGGAAGGTCCGCATGCGACGCCGAATCCGTCCATCATCCTTCCGCATATCGCAAAGAAAGCGCTCACCGAGCTCAATGCCACTCAAGCCTGCCTCGACGCTATCGGCGGCCCAAATAGTCAGGGCGCTCTCTGGGCCTTACGCTTCATGTACAACAAAGAGGCGGTCGACGGCCTTATCACGAAGCTGAACTCTCCCGAAAAAAGCATCACCAAACAACGTATTGCAATGACCCTTGTCCGCCTGATCCATAAAGAGAAAGCGTACACAGGCGACACGTGGTGGAGCACTCGACCCGACACCCGCGGGCCATTCTACTACCCCACTCCATGGGAACAGACCGCCACCATCCAAAAGGCGCTAGTCGCGGCGTACAACTCTGGAGATGCAGCACTGCAGAAAACCATCTCAACACTTAGTGAAAAAGACCGAGCTCCTATCGATGGGCTAACGAAGTCTCCCTCTAACGCCGTCACAAGCAGTGACGAGCCCAAGGTAGACTTGGATAAAATCAAGAGTCAAAAAGGCCAGGTCGGCAAAATGGCCATCGAAGACGTTCTAATCGCTCTAGAGAAGGTTAAGGGGAACCCCAAAAAGGGGAAAACACTCTTCACACGCCAAGGCTGCATTGCCTGTCACACTCTCGATAAATCGACACCACCCAAAGGTCCATACATGGGTCAAATCGGGTCGATCATGAAAGCCGATCAAATCGCGATGTCCATCCTCCGACCCAACGCAGAAATCTCTCAGGGGTTCAAAACGGTGGAAATCAAGACAACCTCTGGCGCGACGCACCAAGGCTTCGTAACCAAACGCTTGAGTGATAGGGTCGAGATGCGAAACATCGCAGGCATTGTCACGACGATCAAAGCCAGCGACATCAAGTCTGAGAAACTTCTACCCAACTCGATGATGCCAGCAGGACTGGCCAGCGGAATGTCGATCGAAGAATTCGCATCCCTCGTGACCTTCCTCTCTCAACAAAAATAGGACCCGTCTGGGCCTATTTCAAAAACGAGGCATGCCGCGCGTTCAGAGAGCTTTCGTCCTCGGGAAATCCACCCGGGCTAACGTAAAAGCCGTAGCGATAACTCTTACTCTCACCCTTTGCGATCTGATCCACAGAGAAAGCACCAAAACGTCCGTAATTACGATACGCACTGTAGACCGTCCCCTTCGGCAAACCAGCTCCACACATGTGCTGAACAAGGTAATCACGATCGTCTATCTTGAAGGTCTCGGCTACCCAAGGTAGATCTTTCACCTTTTTCACGTCCACCTTGCCAGGCGTCATGTATTTGGCGGAGGTGTTCTTCGATACCGCATCAGACGGACGAAACTGACAACCGGCATGTTCCGGATCGCCAGCTAACTTAGCATCTCCCGCAACAGCGGTAATCGTGGAGGTCTTCTCGATCAAGAGTGCGCCATTGCTTTCTGGCTTGTGCACCACAAATGCACGTTCTTCACTCAACACAACAGTCTTTCCATGCCGCCACTCAACGCCAATCGTGAACGCTAGCCGATCATCACCCGCTTTTTGACTAGTGATTTTAGTGAACGCCTGTCGCTCCTCCCCCTTCATATGCCACCAGTCACCCTTAAAGTCACCACACGTAATTCTGCTCCACCCAATATAGATACCTCGGTGATGCGTAAACTTCCCACCCGCACCCTTAGTAAGCACTCCCTTGTTGTCTGTATCAAGCGGATCCAACACATGCGCGTATACCTTGTATGTTTCATGAGTTCGCGCTTCGGAGCTATCATCCCTCGCCGTCATCACTCGCATAACGGTTCGTCCTTTATAAACAACATCAAGGTGCTCACCAGCGGTTTCAGAAATCGAAAAGTCGGCACCCATCACCGCACCCGAAACCAACATCAATCCAGCCATCAAACATTTCATACTCTTCTCCTCACCGTTTTAATCCAACAGTCTTATCATGCCAAATACCGAGCCCGTATATGAGACTCAAAAGCTTGGACACCCAAAGGCTCACCAGTCGCGCGCTCCAGAATCTCATCCGCCGTATAACGACTCCCATGCGACCACACATTCTCAGACAACCAATCGGACACCTGTGCAAAATCCCCTTTTTCCAAATCGTCCGACAGCGATGCTAAATCTTGGTCCATCGCAGCGTAAAGCTGTGCCGCACTCATGGCACCTAAGGTGTAGGTAGGGAAATAACCAATCGCACCGGATGGCCAATGCACATCCTGCATACAGCCATCACGATAATCGTCACCCGTTGAGAGACCCAGAAACTCCTGCATCTTGGCATCCCACAACTCCGGAAGGTCCTCAACCTGCACCGAGCCTTCAATTAAGCCCCGCTCAATTTCGTAACGCAAAATAACATGCGCCGGATAGGTCACCTCGTCGGCATTCACACGAATCAAGCCCGGCTTCACTCGAGTATATAAACGAGTAAGGTTGTCCGCGGTCCACACACCTGCGTCACTCGCATCATTCGCGAGATACTCCTTAGCCAGTGGTGCCATAAAGCTCATGAACGCCTGACCGCGACCGATCTGCATCTCAAACAGCAAACTCTGACTTTCGTGCGTACTCATACCCACGGCATCACCCACCGGGGAATCCGCCCACGCAGTCGGCAACCCCTGCTCGTAGCGCGCGTGCCCAGTTTCATGAAGAACACCCATCAAGCTCTCAACAAAATCTTCTTCACTGTATCGTGTCGTCAACCGAACATCGCTCGGGACTCCACCACAGAATGGATGATGGCTGACATCCAAACGGCCATGGTCAAAGTCAAAACCAACCGCCGCCATTAACCTCAAGCCCAGTGCCTTCTGCTTCTCTATCGGAAACACTCCGGCAGGAGCGATGAATGCCTCACCGCGTTGCTTCTCCATCACCTCTTGCGTTAAGGTCGGCAGAAACGCCTTCAGCTCATCAAAGAGCCCGGTAATGCGCTCGCTACGACCCCCAGGTTCGTATAAGTCCAACAAGGCATCGTATGTCGATAATCCAGTCTTTTCCGCTCGCAAGCCGGCTTCACGGCGCGTCAAATCAACCACGGTTTTCAAATAGGGAACAAAGGATGTCCAATCGTTCTCAGCGCGCATCTGACGCCACGCCTGCTCACAGGCGGTCGACGCCAAACTCTGCGCTTCCACCAAATCCAGCGGGAGCACTGTCGCCAACTCCCAAGATCGTCTCATCTGCGCGAGACTCGCCTGTTCCCAATCCGACAACGATCCTGAACCTTCTTCCGCTTGCTGAAACAGATCTGAGAGCATAGGATTCTGCAAGAGCTCCGTGCGCATCACCGCCAACTCCGCCAACGCTTCGCCACGACGTGTGCCCCCGCCGACCGGCATGTTGACCGCCTCGTCCCAGCCGCATATCGCAGACACATGGTCCAAGCGGCTTAAGCGCTTAAACACCTGGGCCAACGCTGTCATTGCCCACCCTCTTCGTAGGCGCGCCGCACTTCTTCAGCGATCATGACCAAGCCTCGCTCTACCTGATCCGTCGGCTGAGAAAAAGTAATCCGTATGCATTCGCGCTGATGATCTGTTTGATCCGCCCGCCCTGGAAAGTAATAGTGCCCAGACACCACCAACACCCCTCGAGCCTTCAGCCGTTCGTACAACTCCTCGCTAGTGATCGGGAGCCCCTTACACCACAGCCAGAGAAACAACGCTCCTTCCGGTGTATGCAAATAGCAGTCCAAGCCCTTCAGTTCCGACTGCAAGAGAGCGAGAGCGTCCAACGCCTTTTTTTCATAGTACGGCCGGATAACATCGCGGCTTAAAGTCAAAATCTCCCCACTCTCTACCAGTGGCTGCGCGATTGCAGCACCCATACTCGTAGGCGCAAGCGAGCACACCGCATTAAATCCTGATATCACACGGATGAGTTCCTCCCTGGCAATCACAATACCGGTTCGGGTCCCGGGAAGTCCAAATTTGGATAAGCTCATACACACCACGGTGTTCTCATTCCAGAGAGGCTCAGCGTCCGTAAAAATGATGTTCGGGAACGGTGTCCCATAGGCATTATCCAAAATCAGGGGAATCCCACGGGATTTCGCAAACGCATCCAATCGCGTCACCTCAACATCCGTCAGCACATTTCCTGTCGGGTTCGTCGGCCGTGAGACACAAATAGCCCCAAGGTCATCAAGTGCCTCTATGGCATCAAAATCGATATGATATTTAAACAAGCGGTCGTCGAGCATCTCAATCACGGGCGGCGTCGAAACAAAAAAATCAGGCTGCAAGCCCGCATCAGAGTACCCAATATACTCCGGTGTCAAAGGCAGCAAAATCCGCCGATGAGAGCCGTCCGGGAACGTTCCACCAAATATATTAAAAAGGGCAAAAAACGAATTCTGGCTTCCCTGAGTCAGCGCAATATTTTCCGGGCCCAGCTCCCAGCCAAACTCGCTGCTCAGCAGGGTCGCTAGACTTTGAAGAAAGGCCGCGTTGCCTTGCGGCCCATCATAATCCCCAATGACACGGCCGAGAGCATCTGAGTCAGCCGCCAGTGCACGAACACTTTCACACAAGCGTGCCTCTACTTCAGGGATGTGCGCGGGGTTCCCACCGCCGAGCATACACATGTCCGCCTCGCCCGACATCGCCGCGCCCAAGTCAGCCATCAACTCCTGAATACCTATTCGACCGGCGAACTTGTGACCAAACGAGGAAAGCTCAAACTGTGAGTGGGATGACATCCATTGAAACTACCGATCACAGACGGTGTTGTCAGTATGAAAAACGACTGATCAGCAGTTGTTCAGGACAGTATCTATTACCCTGTGTCCCACAACCAGGCAGAAGCACTCACTCCACCAGGTACGAATAGAGGCCGTTCCCCATCAGCCGAAACTCTCCAGTAGCCGTATCGCCATCATCAATCATCGCGTCCAGAGCCTCAAACTCCTCCACGCTGGCATTGGCTTCAAAGATAGCGATCCCTGCATTATGGATAGCAAGGCAGCCCGCCATCTACCGTGACGGAGTCTCTGGTTCATGCGAGTTCCTACATATCTCGTCGTACCGAGACCAAGAGCCTACCGCCCGCGCACTCCGGTCTAATTCACCGCCCCAAACCCCAAAAAATCAACTCGGAACGACGAGAGGCTTTTCGATAGCAAAAACCCTCCCCGCCCGGGCGGGGAGGGTCATGCGGCGCCTAGTGATCTCGTCGTACCGACCGTAAGCCGTGCTTGCACGAGCCCAATGGACTCTCTATAGTGTGTCCATGTTCGTTCGCTCATCACTAATAGCCCTTTGCCTCCTCGCCATCCTATCTGGAGGTTGCACCGCCACGGATCCACTCGTCACACAACGGATCGCAGCGAATGAACGGGCGATTGAAAAACTGACTGACCGCACCTACACCCAACTCAAGGCCGCAGAAAA
>CAXMRT010000211.1:0-3200 GCA_964196025.1 uncultured Gemmatimonadales bacterium
TCCCAAACCCAAACCCAATATAAGGCGCTACTTCCTCAAAGGTCACCTGACCCACAAGCGCCGATAACGCAAAATCGATACCACCCAGATTCACCGCGTCATCCAAGTCACCCGTCAAATCAACCACGTTGTCATTCTTAAACAGGCCCGCCGAAATCCGAAATCCTCCACCAGCAGGATGCCAATCAATCAACGCACCGTACGACTGCCAGTCGAAATCAGTCTGCACCTCGCCCTCATCCTCATCCCGCACAAAATCGTAACTGGCGGTGTTGTACATCAAACGTACATTCGTCCGTTCGCTCACACCTACTGTAAGGTCTGCACCAAACCCGAGTGTTCCGACTTTGGCCGCAACGCCAACGCCCGCGTCTGCCGAACAGACCGACAAGGCCCCTACCACAACTCCAACAAACCCTGCTTTTAATATCCGCATACTGCCTCCATGAGCTTAAAGATTTCGGTTTCGCCTTTAGATTAGCAAGAACACGCAAACCGTGCAAGGGGTGCCCGCTAGTGCTATACTTCCGCCAACCTTGGAGAAAACACACCATGAACGACGACTGCCTGTTTTGTAGAATTGTCTCCGGCGACTTGCCAGCAACACGCATCCTCGAGACCGAGACGGTGATCGCCTTCTTGGATGTGGGGCCCATCATCCACGGCCACACACTCGTCATACCAAAAGCTCATCACAATACACTGACCGATCTGCCGCCCGACGTTCTCGCTGATGTCATGCAAAACGTCCAGCGCGTGGCGCGGGCCCAGACACAAGCGCTGAATGCGACCGGCACCAACATCATGCAGAACAATGGAGCCTCAGCCGGCCAGTCCGTCCTCCACATCCATTTCCACGTCATCCCGCGTTTCGATGCCGATGGTCATCATTGGAACTGGAAACCGGGTCGCTACGACGATTCGAACGAACGCGACCGTCTAGCCGACTCCATCAAACGCGAGCTGGAAAGCGACTAGATCGTGATCGACCGAATCTTACTTCCGCGGGCGTGAAGACGAGGCGTTGTCCAATAGTTCACGCTCGCTCGCACTTAAACTTTCGTACCCGTCGCGATGTATCTTTTCGAGAAGACTGTCGACCTCTTGCTCAGAAGGTTTCCGACTCACGCCCTCCTCTCGAACAACGCGAAATTTACCTCGCTTGCGACTGGCAACCCAGTCAGAAATCGGATTCGCGCTTCCCCATGTATCATCGACAGAAAGACCCAAGAACGCATGCTTGCGCATACGCACCCCATAAAGGTAGCCGGCAAGTCCCCCAAACAAATGTGCGCTGTGCGCCACGGCATCCGAGTCAGGGCTCCCATCGAAGGTGAACGCAAACTGCATCAGCATCATCACCAACACGAGGTACTTTAGCGGAACCCGAATCACAAAGAACAGCAGTACGACTTGATTGGGGAACATCGCGGCCATCGCACACACGACACCATACACAGCGCCGGATGCACCCACCAACACGGAGCTGCCACCGGTGACCAAGCCCAGCAGATACCAACACACGCCTGCGACAGCCCCACACCCCAAGTAAAACAACAGGAAGCGACGTCGCCCCATCACTTCTTCAACACTTGATGCAAAGAAGAAAAACAGGAGCATATTCCAGAACAGATGCCTTCCTCCAGCATGCAAGAATGCATACGTCAGAGGCTGCCAGACGAAGCCCTTCAGGAACACGCCGCTCGATAAGCCAAACACACTCGTGAACGGCCCCACTCCTCCAACGCCGGCGAGATCTTTGGTGAAAAATTGCAGCATGAACACGACAAGAGTCGTGATCATGATTACTTTCGTGGCAGGAAGCAGTCGGAAATTAAATCCAAAGGATCGATCAATGTGCATAGGTGTCACTCCAAGCAATCAGAATACCATAATTCTGGCTAGCGCCACCCTAAACCCCGCGGGAACCGAATTATTGAGGCCTGAGCGCAGCGCCCAACTGAGCCTGAAACTCTTCAACATCCTCAGGTGAAGGCTGATACTCAGTATCTTTCGAGTTCAAACCCAAGCGACCCGACTGATCTAGAACCCACGGAGAAGTCACGCCATCACTAAAGGTCACGGTCCCACTAGCAGCCGCCCCTGGGGCAACAACTTTATCCACGCTCACACTCACCGATCCAGCTCCTGCCGGTAACTCTTCACCAGCAGCGGGTCCGCCACCTTCCGGTGTCGACTCAGGTTCGGCCTCAGGTTCTGGTTCTGGCTCTTCTTGAATCTCGAGATCCAAATCCAAGATAAGAAATCGGACATCCATATAAGTCACACGGATTTTAAACTCTGCCTCGATGCGCTTCTGCACATCATTCAGCTCCGCGCCCTCTGAAACCCACTGCGCAACTTCCGTCTTTTGTTCGTCTGATAGTTCCATAACACCCTCCAAAAAAGTGGCCCAAACTATCTCATGCCCCTTTTTCATTGTCAAGAAACCAGAATCAGACCCCGTCTTCACCCTTCCCCCCACGGGCTCTTTCACCTACCCTCCCTCTATGCAGCCACTCACCGTCACCTTGGTTCAAAACAGCGCAGGCTCACAGCTATCCGCCAACTTGGCCGCAATTGAGGACCAGCTCAGCCACACTCCCCCAAGCGATCTGATCATTCTACCCGAACTGTTCATGCTGCGAGGAAGCCAAACGGATCAGTCCGATCACGCAGAAGTCATCCCCGGACCAGTCACCCAATGGATGGCAACAATGGCCACGCGCTATGAGTGCTGGATTATGGCCGGACTCATCGAACGCGAAGGTGACTCCATCTATAACACCTGCCTACTGCTCGATCCCCGCGGCCACGAAATCTCGCGCTACAGGAAAATCCACCTTTTCGATGCTGATCTCGGGCCCGGTCAGCACGTCGATGAAAGAAAGTTCTACACCGCCGGATCCTCCCCCGTCGTTGCGACAGTCAACGGTTGGCGAATCGGACTCAGCATCTGCTACGACCTTCGGTTCCCCGAACTCTACCGCCACTACGCCGCACAACAAGTCGACATCATCACGGTCCCCGCCAACTTCACTCGCATCACTGGCGAGGCACACTGGGAAACACTTTTGCGCGCGCGCGCCATCGAGAACCAATGCTACGTTCTGGCACCCAATCAGTGCGGCACTCATCCCGCGTCAAACGTCGAAAGCTACGGCAACACCATGGCCATCGACCCATGGGGAAATATACTA
>CAXMRT010000212.1:0-7893 GCA_964196025.1 uncultured Gemmatimonadales bacterium
CTTGGGGTGCGAGCTGTTTGAGCGCAGCTGTACGGGATGGGGAGACATCGCATAGCGCGACACAGTTTACTAGGCCGGTACCGAGGGCTTCTTTGCCGATGTTCTTGCCACGGTTCTCGCAGCCGATGATGGCGAGGTTGATTTTATCGTTAGCGGCCACGGCCGAGGAGGGCAGGATGCCGAACGCGCTAACAGCAGACGCGGCTGCTGATACCTTCAAGAAATCACGGCGTTGGAGAGTCTTCATAATCAGTCCTTTGTGGTTGGTGTGACACTGGTTTGTACGAACGCTCTATCCAGTAACCTTACATTTCCGTTCGGTGACTTGCAACCCTAGGTGGGTGGATTCTGGGTGAGTCGCCACAGGTGCGCACGGTTGAGCGATCCTTACCCGGCGCGTAGGTTATGGGTGCATCAGGGGGTGTGTTCGAGTGGACATCGAGACGGGTTCTTGTTAAGTAGGGGTTCTGATGGAAAAACAGCGACTTAGCCGATTTTCAATTTTGCTGCCTATCACGGCCTGGTTTGTGTTTGTTCACGCATCGGGGAGTGTGACGGGCGGCATGCGTTTTACGCTCTACCCGATCGGTTTGTCAGGGTTCTTGTGTTTGTGCCTTCTGATCGCCCGGCTCATACCGGGTAGTTACTCATTGGGGGCGTTGGGGGAGCAGTCGCTTAAGTGGTTTCGGCTGGGATGCCTGCTCGTGCTGGGTGTCGTGCTCCTAGACTCCGCCGCGGGATGGTCGCACCGTAAACGCCTTGATAGGGCGATTACAAAAGACCCTCGGCAGGATTTGTATATCAATGGATTTCTAAAAGACGGGCTGCGTTTCGCGCGGAACCAGGGCGGGGTGGCGGGCGTATTTCGGCCGAACTCCGTACGAGAGTTGATTCGATCTAGTGTTTCGTTCGACGAGCAGGGTTTTCGCTCCGAGTTGTCGGCGATGAAAAGTGCAGAGCGAACGGTCTTATGCGTCGGAGGATCTGTCATGTTTGGCATGACCTCCGAGGCAGGCGACCTGCCGGTTCCGGATGGACTACAACGGGTTTTGGATGCGAGTGATCGCGCGGGAGAATACCAGGTGATCAACGGCGCTATTCCTGGCAAGCGTTTAGACGAACTGGTTAAGCTGTTTCGATATCGTTACGCGAAGCTAGGGGCTGAGGTTGTTTTTTACTACGGAGGTATTAATACCTTGGCACCTGGTCAGAAGGGGTATCGAGAGTTATATCCTAGTTGGTTGTACACGCGCTGGAATGGGCACCGCGTTTCGCGGAGGGCTCGGCGCGCGGTAGAGGCGTATGATGGCGCGGCGTACATGGAAGAGCTGAACACATTTGTGTTGTTGTGCCGCGAGAGCGGTTCGGAGCCAGTGTTGATGACCTTCGCTCTGCCGTTCTCCGAGACGAATTCAGCGGGCGATCTTCGCTATTGGGATGTGATGCAAAACGGGCAGGGGTCCGCTTATGCGTCGGCTGTGTTAGTGCGCACGCATACCGAGCGGCTGCGCGAGGTGGCCGCGAAGCATGGTGTGCGAGTGTTGGATACGGGTAGACTGTTGGGCGGCAAGCGCGACTACTTTATCGACAGCTGTCACTTGTCGCAGGCAGGGATGACGAAGGTGTCTGAGGCGATGGCGATGGTTCTGCAGGCGTCTCGCGACGAGGATGCGGAGTAGAGTCCGCTTACGGTAGTGTGATGGTGATTGTGTAGGGGTTCGCCGTGGTTAAGATTTTGCGCGGCTGAGGTAGGCGTTGTTGCTGGTATCTACAGTGATGACTTCGCCGGGTTCGAGATATTCGGGAACTTGGACCACTAGGCCTGTGGTAAGGGTGGCTGGTTTGGTCCGGGAGGTTGCGGATGCGCCTTTCATCCCTGGGTCACATTCCGTGATTTGGAGGTCCACGGTTGGGGGTAGTTGGATGGCGAGTACTTGTCCGTCTACGACGAGAGCAGTGAGGTCTTCCATATCATCGATTAGATAGGGAATGACCGATTCGACGTCGCCTTCGTTGAGCTCGAATTGATCGTAAGTCTCGAGGTCCATGAAGGTGTAGGTGTCGGCGGTGTTGTAGAGGTATTGGACGTCACGCCGTGTGAAGCTGACTTCTGGGAGAGACTCTTCACCTTTGCATGTCTTGTCTGTCTTTTGTTTCGTGACGAGATTTCGAAACCGGATCTTGTAGAGGCTAGCGCCGCCACGTGCAGATGGGGTTTGGACTTGTAGGGTGTCGATCACGCAGGGGGCGTCGTTTAGGAGCACCATCACTCCGCGCTTCATGTCTGAGACTTTCACAGTGTTGTTTCCGCCAATTAGGGGTTAGGGGGTTTAGGAGGGGTCTTTGATGTGGACCCATGCGTGGACGTGGGGGGCGCCGCGAAAGAACCACAGCATCGAGGGACCTTCTACCTTCCATACGTCCCACACCTTGTCTTCGCCGATATCGTTGTGTTTGAACCAGGCGAAGTGAAGGTTGTCCAACCCTTGTTTGTTTAAAAGTTTCATGGATTCGTCGCGATCCTTTTCTCGGAACGGGGCGAGCAGGTCTGTCATCACCTGGGTGGCAAGGTCCTTCTGGTCGGCGCTGAGGTCTCCGATGCCGATGCCTTGAGGGTCTGTGAATTTGTTTGCGAGGATCGCATCGCGGGTTCCGCGTTCGCCGCGTGGGCGGTCCGAAATCAATCCCGTTTCGCGTTGTTTGCCATCGAGTGCGGCGAACAGCTCGTTGGCACGCTTGGCTTGGAACCAATAGGCATTGCCCTTGTGCTCAGGACCTTCGTTGAAGCCGCCTGCGGCATGGCCGTAGAAGATGGGGCCCCCGAAGGCGGTTCCTTCGACCGAGTCACCATCGCAGCGACGCGTACAGTGTCGGCCGGTGAGAACGAACTCGAACTTTCCTGTGTCAGGTTTGCCGAAGAGGGCAATAGAGCAGTCGTCGAAACCATGCCCGCCACCGTCGGACTCCACCTGAGCCAATACCGATTTTGCGTATTCCTCGCTATGAAGGCCGAGGAAAATCTCTTTCACCATCGCTTGTTGATCTGCTGAAAAGCTTTTCGCTAGCCGAGTTTTTGTGATGTGCCAATTGTTATCAACCTTGAGGCGCAAGTCATGGTCGAAAGGGAAGCATATGGCCGCGCGTTGGTCGTCGTTAAGTGTTTTGTAGAGAGACTGCACGAGTGTCTCGGCGGTCGGGGCCTTGGCTTTCGCAGCTAGGGAGGGGACGGGTAGGGCGGAGGCGGCGCCAGCGGCAGCGGCACCAGTGAGAAACGTGCGTCTATCGAGAGGGTTTATTTTCATGCACAGATTTTACGGATTCCTCAGCCGGAGGAACAGGACAAATTGTGGTTTTATGAGGATTGTGCCGTGCGTGTGGGGACGGCATGGGTGGCCATCGTCGCGGAGTCGGCGTCGAAGTGCCAGCCAGTGACGTCTTGGACGGTGCGGTTTTCGACCGTGAAGGTCACATAACCCGCTTGTTTGTGGATAGAGGCCGATTGCATGCCTGCGGATCCGCAATTGATGCAGAGAGTATTGGGCGTGGAGTCGGGGGTGATTGCCCAGCGTGCATGTTTGTGTCCGTGAAGGTACGCGATCGGGTTGTGGGTGGCGATGACGTGGCTGAGTCGATCGGCTTGAAGCAGGCCGTGACTCCATGTTTCCTGTTGGTCGGGTGGGGTGTCGTATGGGAAGTGGCCGACTAGGATGACCGTGCGGCCGTCGTCGTTCGCGGCCTGCAAGACCGCGTCTAGTGCGAGAGCCGTGCGTTCGCGGACGATACCGTTGGAGCGAATGGCGAACGGTTCCGAGCAGTCGACGCCGACAAGAGTAAGGTTGTCGTCGAGATCCCGTCGAGTGACCAGGCGATCTGGGCCATCGAGTACGCCATAGGGGAAATACTGTTCGTAGCGTTGTTGTTTGACACTTCCAGGGGTGTAGCGATCGTGGTTTCCGGGAATGACAAAAAAGCGGTCGCCCCATTTTTCATGGATAGGAGCGAAAGCTTTTGCTGCCACGTCGAAATCCGCGTTGAGTGACATGGTGCTCATGTCGCCTGAAAAAACAACTACATCGGCATCGGATTCGCTGACCTCTTTAGCGATTCGATGGGCGAGTTCTGGGGGGAATTTTCGATAGCGTCTCAGGGAGAGATTGACAACTCCGAGCCAGCGTTTTGGGTATAGGCAGTCCGAGAGGTCGAGCTGCTTGTGCCAAAAATGGATGTCACCAAAATGGAGAATTTTCATAACGAGTAGGCTAGCATGCTGCTGGCATCTAGACAACGGTCTGTTTTAGGCTGCCCAATTGATTGAATATATTGAGGTGACGCATCTGCGCGAAGGCGCCGACAAGCATGTGAAGAACTCGCGCGAAGCAACCGGCTACGCCGAGTGGAAGGGCTTGCAGAGCCGTGCGGCGTCCATCCTGCTCGCGCTCGGTGACTCGAAAGAAGCCGATACCTCGTCTCTCGAGGATCCTGATCTAAATTTCTAGCGCGTTGAGTCGACGCTGGGGGGCGACACCTATTTGGCAAGACCTTTTCTTAGATGGCCAGGAACATTTGTTGTGATGGATTTGGCACCCCATTTTTTGAACTTGTTTGCAGTTTGCGGGTTGTCAACTGTCCAGACATGATAGTCGTACCCATGCTCCTGAACGCTTTTTATAAAAGCCTCGTCGATGGATTTTGTTGAGGTACTGAGGCCATCGGCGTTGATTTGTTTTAAGATCGTTAGAACTTCTTTGAGGGACGGGGACCTGATTCCGGCGTCGTCCGTTTTTATAGCGGCCAGCCACGACGCTTTGAATTCCGGGGCTTTAGCTTTCAGCGCCTGGATAACCGTTTTGTTAAAACAGATAACGACAATTTGCTCAGTCTTGAGATCTGACTTCTTTATTTCTTTAAGTAATGCAGGAATGATCTCTGCACCGCATTTAATCTCGATATAAATAATTTTGTTCTCAGGAATCGTCGCAAACACGTCGGCGATAGTTGGGATGTGGGTGCCCCTGAATGCGTCGCCATGGCGCACACCGACATCGAGCTTTTGCAAGTCAGCCAGAGTCACATTACGTACAACCAGATTCGTTCCTGTGGATTTTCCTGTTGAGCGGTCGTGAATGCATACGATGTGACCGTCTTTTGTAAGATGAAAATCGGCTTCAATTGCATCGGCCCCTTGTTCCCACGCAAGCTCAAAGGCTGGGATCGTGTTTTCGGGTGCGTCTTTGGAAGCGCCACGATGTGCAACGATCATGACGTCCCCCGCGTAGGTCGAGACATTGAGTAGCATCGCGGCACAGGCCAGCAAAATAGTTTTCATAGTGTTCCTTTTGTAGAGGGGTCGTTTCTTTCGCTCATAACTCGACAGGGCCGCATTTTGGCAGTCCGGCCCGCCTTCTGCAAAAGCTTTCTGTCTAGAGTTGATGATCGACCCGTCTGCTCGCGGGGCGAAGTCTCTGCCGCGCGTCGTTCTTCCTGTACGCCGCGCGAGGTGCTCCTGTGCGAAGAGATCTTGTTTTAGTGGCCTCGGTTCAGTATAAAATTGAAATCTCCGAGAGGGGAAACGGCGAAAATGCGCGAATAAGAACGGGCTTTAGTCCCGCTGGAACAGTAACTAGGCAAGGAGAGATGACATGGCAGAGATTTTGACACCGTCAGACTTCAAAGAGGAAACTCAACGCTTCCTGTTTGCTTGCGCCTACTGGGTAGCAGCCGCGGATGAGGAGCTTGTGCCTGCTGAACAGGAGTGGCTGGAGCAGCAGTTCGGCGTGGACGCTGCGCAGAGGTTGATGACGGAGTTTATCAACATGAGTGACGGAGACTATTTTGAGCTCTTTGATACAAAGGGCGGGCTTTTGCCTTTTGAGGAGTATGGCCGCATCACCGCTGGCTTGAATCAGTGGCTACTTGAGTTGGTGGCGATTGATGGCGAAGTGCTTGAGTCTGAGCTGGAGTCTGTAAGAAATATCATCAAGCGATTCGGTATTGAGTAGGAGGCACCGCATGTGCCGCTCATCTTTGCGGGACCCCGGACTGAGCCTAGCGAGATCGCCTCTTCGTCTCGGAAGGCTACTTTCGTGCTGAGAGGACGCGCGTCTTGAGTTGTGCGGCGAGTCTGGCTTTGAGGGCCTCATCGTCCGTGATCGCCGTGGTCTCGCCTGGGTCGGCCTCGATGTCTGTTAGCATGGTGGCGACGGGGGTGTCGCTGCCTTTCTCCCACCACTCGGTGTAGCGGTAGCGGTCGGTGCGGATCGAGTGCCCGGTACGGTTCCCATGTGGGTACGACGAGTATGCCGATTGACGATGTGATGCCGTGGGCGTTTTGAGGATTGGCACAAAGCTCTTGCCCTGCACGTGCGTCGGTGTGTCTAGACCGCATAACTCTGTCAGCGTGGGATAGAGATCAATCAGTTCCACTAGCGCTTTGCTGTGTCCTTGGGCGGTCTGCATGCTGGGGTGGCGGATGATTAGTGGCACACGGGTATCGCATTCGAAGTTGGTGTGCTTACACCAGCTAGCATGGTCGCCGAGTTTCCAGCCGTGATCGGCCCACATCACAACGATTGTATTCTCGGCAGCGCCCGACGCATCGAGTGCCTTGAGGAGTAGGCCGATATTGCGGTCAGTATAACTCACGCTGGCATGGTAGCCGTGGATCAGTCGTTGGTTTAGTGTTTCTGGAAAGGTGCCCGCGGCCCCTTTGCTTGGGATGTCGCTGTAACTGCGCAACTCGCCGGCGTTAGCGTTACGTGCGTAATCCGGATAGCCCGGTGGTACTCCGATGTTGGGTGGTAATGCAAAACTCGTTTGCTTATACAGATCCCAATATCTTTTTGGGGCAACAAATGGGAGATGCGGTTTGGTGAACCCGACCGCAAGAAAGAACGGCTTTCCCGCCTTGGTGAGTTGTTTTAGCTGAGCGACTCCAGCCTTCGCGCGGGCACCGTCGGTGAGGACATCGTCTGTCGCAATCGATACTTCCGTGGCCGGGCCACGTCCCTTGCGCCGAGTATTATTTTTCGCGGCGGTAAGGCTCGCGGGGTTGGCATACTGTACGCCATTGACCGTAATCCATTTGCTCCAGTTGTCTGGGTCAACACCCGGCCCGCTCGAGCCGTGATAGATCTTGCCTAGCCCGATGGTCGTATATCCATTCGCTGTGAAGTGCTGATTCAGCGTCACCGTTTTGGCCCAGCGTTTACGCCAGTCGCGGACATGATAGCTGCGTTCACCCGTGAACTCCGGGTAGAGACCGGTCATCAGTGACACACGGCTCGCTCCGCAGACAGCCTGATTGCAGTAGGCCCGGTCAAATTGCAGCCCCGAGCCCGCTAGCTTATCGATGTTCGGTGTCAGTGCGCGCGTCCCATAGCACCCGAGCTCCGGGCGCAGGTCATCCACCGCAATAAACAGCACATTGGGTTTGTCCTGAGCCATCGCTGAAGCCAGTGCCGCCATGAAGAAAAGAATGTGGAGTAAGGGTTGCCTCATTTCGTCACTGAGTATGGCAAGCAACGTAGCTGAGTAAACAAGAAAGCAGCTGTCATGTCCCGAAACACGCCCGTGTCAGAATAGGATGTGTAGAGGTCGAGCTCTCGTGTCCCCGTAGCTTCTTTCGTTAATCAACCCATTCAGGGACATGAGCTATAAATTGGCGGTTTATAGCTCATAAACAAGCCATTTATGAGCTATAAAGGCGTCGCTTATAGCTCAGGGCGGCGATTTCCCGTTCAAGGCTGCGAAAGCAGATGTCCTGTCTTCACCCAGATCACGGTCTCCTCTTCCACATAGGGGTGATGTTGACTCAAGTGTGGACTACGTAGCCAGCTGTGTTTGGGGTAGCGACCATGTTCATCAATAAATGTTCCGGATAATACGAATATTTCT
>CAXMRT010000213.1:0-21569 GCA_964196025.1 uncultured Gemmatimonadales bacterium
ATGCAGTCAACATCCCCTCCGTCTATTCCCGAATCCTCCATCAAGGTTTCGAGCCCTTTATTGTGGCAGCGACCATTACGGGCATCGTCAGCCAAAAACTCACCCACGACGCAGCCACCAGCCGCAGTGCGCAAATGGACATCCTGATTCCGGATGATGACTGGAGAGACCTGATTCTTTCGAAACCTAGCCTCAAAGAACTTAAGGCGTATGCCCGGCCGGAACCTGACAGTCACGCTTGAAAAGTTCCTTTGACTCCACTCTAGGATTCTAGCAGCCCTTCCCCTATACTTGCTCGCATGAACCGTTTCGTCCTTATCATTGCCTTGCTGGGCTGGACCCTACCCGCTGAGCGCAGTTTCTCTCTGGAGATTGGCGCTAGCGAAGAGACTGTCGTCAAGCAACTCGGACAACCTGGCGGTCGCGTGAAAGCAGGGGCCACTCTTTACCTCTCGTATCCCGCCGGGATCATAAGCCTAGAAGACGGGATCGTTACGGCCATCCCCGATAACTTCGAACGAAAAAAGGCGCTTCAAACCGCGACGAAGATAAAGAAAGAGGGCTTCGCGAAATCCCAACGAGAAAAGGGCTTCGTTGAGCACGGAGGAACGTGGATGTCCAAAGACGATCGACGCATTATGCAACTTCAGGAAGCGGACGTTGAAGAAAAGCAAAAACAAAAGGCTCTGAGCAAACAGCTGGCCGAGGAACTCTCTGAGCGGCTCGCCAAAAAGAACGCCATCGCTCCGACACAAGCCGATCGACTTCGGAAACGCGCGAAGGTATACACCGCCACAGGCAAACTCGTTGATCACAGCCCCTTGCTCGTGGAGGACAAAATCACCATCATCGAGTTCTACACCAACAATAACCGCGCCAGCCGAGTGCTGGGCCCAGAACTCGAACGCTTCGCTCGCGCCGATGCGGGAGTCGTCCACCGTCGAATCGATATGACTGACGAACACTCCGTCGTCTCTAAACAATACGGCGTTCACTCGGCTCCCGACATTCGAATCTTTGATCGCCTAGGTCGAATGGTCGCACCCGCCTGCTACACCCTACAGACCTCCATTCGCTACGTTGATCTCGCTCGCTAAACGGTAGTTCGGCACCCTCGCGTCAAGCCTCTCACACCTTTTATCGGTCACTGTTTTCGCGTATAACCTCCTGAAACGCCCGCCGTTCAACGATTTTATCGGTCTCGGGACAATCGAGGCTCTAGCCACCCCCCCTTTCCTGTTTACTCCACTGCAGCGATTTGCTACAACAAGCGGCTTTTTAACCGGTGGACCCCAATATGTATACTCCAGACAAGATCAGAAATATCGCGATCATCGCGCACGTTGACCACGGGAAGACAACTCTCGTAGACGAACTCTTTAAGCAGAGCGGCACCTTCGAAGATCACGAGGCAGTCTCGGAGCGCCTTATGGACTCTGGAGATCTCGAACGCGAACGCGGCATTACCATCACATCCAAGAACGGTTCGTTCGAATACCGCGATCACCTGATCAATATTATCGACACCCCTGGCCATGCCGATTTCGGCGGACAAGTAGAACGCGTCTTGCAGATGGCCGACGGCTGTCTCTTGCTTGTGGACGCACAAGAAGGTCCCATGCCTCAGACCTATTTTGTTCTAAAGAAAGCCCTAGCGAGAGACCTGCCCGTCATCGTGGTGCTCAACAAAATCGACAAGCCCGCCGCTCGCCCTACCTGGGCCATCGACCAAGTCTTCGACCTCTTCGTCCAACTCGGTGCCCCCGACGACATCCTCGACTTCCACCATCTATTCGCCTCCTCCCTTGGCGGCTATGCTTCAGACAACCCAGAGGACCGCAGTGGCAATATGAGCCCCCTCTTGGATGCGATCATCGAGCACCTTCCCTGCCCGACCGGTGATCCGGACGGCCCGCTGCAACTGCAAGTGAGCACCATCGATCACTCTCCTTTCCTCGGTCGCCTAGGCATCGGCAAAATCACTTCCGGCAGCCTAAAAACCGGCACGTCCGTGGTGGTCACCGATTCAGCAGGAAAATGCGATCCAACACGCATCACAAAGATTTACCGCTTTAAATGCAACGAACAGGTGGAGGCCGAGTCGGCTGACCTCGGTGAAATTGTCGCCCTTGCGGGTATGGACAGCGTCACGGTCGGCGACACGTATACAGACCCCAACAACCCAATCCCAATGAAATCGTCGCCCGTCGACCCACCCACCTTGTCGATGAACTTCATCCCAAACAACTCTCCCTTCGCCGGAATGGAAGGCAAATACGTGACCTCCACTCATATCGCTGAGCGCCTGAAGAGAGAAACACTTACCGATGTCGCTCTTGTGGTAGCAGAGCTTGACGATGGGGCCGGCTACAAGGTCTCAGGACGCGGCGAACTTCATCTTTCGATTCTTATCGAAAAAATGCGGCGCGAAGGCTACGAGTTTCAGGTCAGCTGTCCGAAGGTGATTTTTAAACAAGAAGGCGGCAAACGCCTCGAGCCCTACGAAGAGCTCACCGTCGACGTTGGCGAAGAATATATGGGCACCGTTATCGAGAAACTGGGCACTCGTAAGGGCCAGATGCTCGAGATGACCCAAGAAAACGGAATGGCACGGCTCAAGTATCGCATTCCAACCCGTGGCCTGCTCGGCTTTAAAACAGAGTTCATGTCCGATACACGCGGCATGGGCATCCTCAGCTATATCTTTCTTGAATACGGGGACTTTGCAGGCGAAATGCGGAACCGCAAAAATGGTGTCCTCATCAGCATGGAGGTCTGCCCCACCGTCGCCTTCGCACTTTTCAATCTTCAGAAACGAGGCGTACTCTTTTTCGGTCCCGGCGTCAAAACGTATCGCGGCATGATCATTGGCGAGCACTGTCGCGAAAACGATCTCGTGGTGAACCCCGGAAAAGGTAAGGCCCTGACCAACGTTCGCGCCTCCGGCTCCGATGAAGCCGTGGTGCTCACGCCTCCACGAAACATGAGCCTGGAAGACTGTATCGCCTACATCAACGACGATGAGTTGGTCGAAGTAACGCCGGAAAACATCCGCTTACGCAAAGCCCCACACGTTCGACTGAAGTAAGCAGAACGGTCTACTCGGCCTTTTCCTTCCCGATCGTCCGCATAAACCCGAGGACACTCTCAGACCAGAGTTCGGGTGCGCCTGTCGGATAGGTCTCGTGACCAAGGCCCTTGAATTCAACAAACGTTTTTGGCGCCGAACCCGGCAAGGCATCATACACGCGTCGCCCTTCTTCAAGTTGGGCGCGCGTATCCGCGCTGCCGTGCATCACCAGCGCGGGGCAACTCACGCGAGTCGCATAGTCGGCAGGGTTATTTTCAAAGGCATTAAAGTCAAACTGCCAGCCCGCCCAGAAGATCAAGCATTCTGCGCTCGGAAACGACGGTACCCCCATGACATGGAAGCGATTCCGAACCGTCGTTAACATCGAGTCATACACCGCTCCGATCACCACGCCATCAGGTTCAACACCAAACCGATCGATCGCATTCAACAGTGCCACCGCGCCCATAGAGTAACCATACAACACCACCTTTGTGTCCGGCCACTCCGTCTCAACATAGGACATCGTTTCTGAAACGTCCTCCCCTTCAATATAGCCGATCGTCGTCACGGATTCCGAAGACTCACCAGATCCACGAAAGTCCACCAGCAAACACGCATAACCGGCCGCGTGCAGAGCCTTGGCATCATCCATCAGGCTCGACTTTTCCGCACCGTAGCCATGCAGCAGAACAACCAACACCTCCGACTCGGCCGCCGGAATATACCACGCCCCCAAGCGAATCCCGTTGTCGCAGTCGATGCGGCGCGACTCGTAGTCCAACCCCCAGTCCCGTGGCGTACGATCGGTCTCCGGTCTCTCTAGGTTTACGCCGACAATCAGAACGCGCATCTTCCCCCAAAATGACAAGTCTTCTGGCGGCACCGTCCGCCCACCCCCACTGGCATAGTTCAGCATGGAAGACGCATGGTTATAGGCCAGCACGTTCAGAACCCCCAGCCCTAGCACCAAGAGGCACAAAAATCCAAATCCCCATTTCTTACGTTTACTCATGACTGGCACGCTAACCTCCTAAGTAAATTCTGTCAAAACCTCCTAAAGTGTAACCTTTAACGGGTTTTCGGCATATTGTAATAGAATCATGGGGCCGGAACCGCCTATACTCCCTGATCAAACTCATCCAAGAAAAGGAATCCATCATGTTAAAGCATCTAGCCGCTCTTACGGCCGCAGCCTGTCTCACCCTCGTCGGCACCGGTTGTATCGACTCGACAACCACCGTTTCCGTCAACCCAGACGGCTCCGGCGAAATCATCCAGGAACTGACTATGTCCGCTCAAACCATCGCAATGATGCAAGGTTTTGGCGGCGGCGCCGGTGGTGGGCCCGCCCTCCCCAGCATCTACGACGAAGCCAAGTTCAAGGCCATGGTACCGGACTTCGGTGCCGGGGTGACCTTCAAAAGCGGAAAAGAACTCGTCAAAGCGGATGGCGCAAAAGGCGCACACGTCGTGTTCGCATTTGAAGATGTCACAAAAATAAACATCTCTCCCGACTTTGGCGCTGACAAAGGCCCCGCCGCAAACGCAAAAATGCCGGTCACTTTTGGGTTTGAAAAAAAGGGGGGAACATCCGTGCTTAGCATTAAAATGCCCCCACGCCCTGAAAATGCTGGAGTGCCCGCTGGTGTTGTACCAGCCGAAGACCCCCAAGCCATGGCGATGATGGGAATGATGAAGCCCATGCTAGAAGGTATGCGTGTGCGTATGCTCGTGAAAGTTAACGGCAAAATCAAAAGCTCCACCGCCAGTTATGTCACCGCCGATGAGGGCGACAAAAAGAAGGTGGTCACCTTGATGGATTTTGAGATCGGGAAAATGATCGCGGACCCAGCGAAATTCCAGCGCCTCGGTGCTATTCAAGGAATCAAAGATCCGGCCCAAGCCATGGCGCTTCTCAAGGATATCCCTGAAATCAAAATGGAATTAAAGGACGAAATAAACGTCCACTTCAAGTAGCCGTTAAGCAGGCCCTGATAACCTGCGCAACGAGGGCAACACGCCCTCGCTGCCCGCTAGGACTCGATCGGAGCCGTCTACAACGCCCGACAAAGGCATTTATGGCTTTGCTCCCGCCCACGGTTTCTCCTATGCTGCGTTTTGTTTAGAAGGCGCCTGTAACAACTGAGGACATGCACATCGTGCAGCAGAACCATGAGTATTGAAACCTATGACGTTATCGTAATTGGTGCCGGCCCCGGCGGTGAAGGCGCCGCCATGCAGGCCGTGAAGGCCGGGAAATCGGTCGCCGTGATAGAGAAATACCGAGAAGTCGGCGGCGGGTGCACCCACTGGGGCACCATCCCATCAAAATCTCTCCGGCATATAATCGGACAGCTGGGAGAATTCAACAGTAGCCCCTTCTGCCCCGAGGGCGTTCTCCATACGCCGAGCTATCCCGAAATGATCAACACCGCGAATTCCGTCATCCGCCAACAGGTCGACATGCGCGAAGGCTTCTACCTGCGCAATCGCGTCCCCGTCATCTCTGGAACTGCTCGCTTCGTCGATGACCACAACGTACACGTCCTATGCGCCGATGGCGTCACCAAACACCTCCGCGCAGAACAGTTCGTCATCGCCACAGGGTCACGCCCTTATCACCCCGAAAACGTTGACTTCACTCATCCCAATATTTATGACGCAGACACCATCTTGAAAATGGATCGAACGCCTGTATCGATGACGATCTATGGCGCTGGTGTCATTGGCTGCGAATACGCATCTATGTTTCGCGGCCTGGGCATCAAGCTCAACTTAATCAACACGCGCAGTCACCTGCTCGAGCTTTTGGATGATGAAATCTCCGACGCCCTCGCTTATCACCTTCGCGATCAAGGAGCGCTGATCCGACACAACGAATCCTTCAAGTCAATCGAAGGAACCGACGACGGCGTCATCATGCACCTCAAATCCGGCAAAAAAATCAAAACCCAGATCTTGCTCTGGGCCATGGGTCGCACCGGCAACACGGACCAGCTAGGACTCGAAAACGCCGGACTCGAAGCGGATCACCGTGGACAGATCTCCGTAAACGAAAATTTTCAAACCGCCATCCCCCACATCTATGCGGTCGGCGACGTCACCGGACCTCCCGCCCTCGCTAGCGCGGCCTACTCAGAAGGCCGCGTCGCAGCGATGCACCTAACCGGCGAGCTCACAGAGCACTCTCTCGTAAAGCACATCCCAACCGGCATCTACACAAGCCCTGAAATTAGCTCTATCGGCAAAACAGAAGAAGAACTCACCGCCGACTGCGTTTCCTACGAAGTCGGCCACGCCTTTTTTAAGAGTCTCGCGCGCGCGCAAATTGCCGGCCAAACAGTCGGTATGCTGAAAATCCTCTTCGACACCGAAACCCTCGAAATTCTCGGAATTCACTGCTTCGGGGCGCAAGCGGCGGAGATTGTGCACATCGGGCTCGCGATCATGTCACAAGAAGGCGATGCCAATACGCTGATGTATTTCATCAACTCTACGTTCAATTATCCCACTATGGCCGAAGCCTATCGGGTAGCCGCCCTAAACGGCTTGAATCGGGTGACATCGGCGGGCTGGTGAGCCAAAGATGTCACACGGCGGATTTTTCTTGAAATAAATCACCGGTATTGATGAATTCATGGGGTGCGTATCGCGGTGTCGAGCGCATAACCTAAAACTAAACTGGAGAATAACGATATGACACGGTTCCTAAAAACCTGCGGAATGCTCGCTCTCACGGCCTGCTTGGCCACCGCTGCTCACGCGGCAGACAAATCAGACAGTACAAAAAGCATAAACCTAAAAGTCACTGGCATGACATGCGGTGGTTGTGAAAAAGCTGTAAGCAAAAAGTTTAACAGTCTCGACGGCGTCTCTGCCGTTAAAGCGTCGTCAAAAAATGGCGCGGTATCTGTCAGTTATGATCCTGACAAAGTGTCCTACGATGCACTCGTCGCCACTCTCAAGGGGTCGAAATTCGAAGCCGTTGGCCAAACCCTCGAACTCAAGGTGTCAGGCATGACCTGCGCTGGATGCGAAGGCAAGGTCAACAAAGCGCTAGCCGCTATCCCTGGAACAACGGTCACTAAAGTCTGTCATAAATCAGGTTGCGCTGAAGTGGTTTTTGATGGAAAGAAAGAGTCGCACGACAAAATTGTCGCGGCTATCACAGGCGTGGGCTTTAAAGTAGACTGAGCTCGCCACACAAAAGGACCCGGCAACCCCGGGTTCTTTTTTTTTGCGCACGTGGGTGAAAGGCCTACTTGCCGAAAAACGTTCGTCTAGCTGTCGAGCAGGCCGCGCATACCGGTACTTTAATTTTCCTGGGTGCCCACGTCTCGAGCTTTGCCTTGGTGTAAAATGGCTCACTCGAATTCCGAAACGTCAAGAGTCGCGCCTTCTTGTACCCCTCTTTATCCCGAGGTCGCTCCGTATACACGACGGGGATATACGTTGAAACCAGCTGCGTGTTGTGAAACTCACAGACCCCATCTCGGAACGAATACTCAAACATCAAGCTGTTCTTAGTCGCGCGCTCCCGCTTGTGATCCCGCCCTTTTTGAACATCGATATCGCCCATCTCCACACGCAGTTCATTGATCTGGTCGACCTGAGCATTCAGCACCGTGTTGCTAATTCGCGGATCCGCCGAGTTCCGTCCAAATTCCTGCTCAAGCAAGTGGTGCGCATAAGCCAACTCTGACAGTCGATACTCATAATGAAACTCTGTTCGACGCCACTCTTGATCCAGTTTGTCGACGTCGGTCATGCTCGCCTCCGTGATCTCCGGGTCATCGGATGATGTCGCGCGCATGAATTTGGGCATGTCGGTTAGCATCTCATCCATAATCCGCTGGGTCTTCTCGTCGATCTCCCACTTACTCGGTGGTCGCGCGGTCGCACAACCGTCGACGAGGACCACCAGGGCGGCCAAAGGGAGAAGCAATAGAATGGGAGGTCGTGCACACATAGGCTGATCCATCATAGGCGTACATAAGCACTCGCTTCAACCCCTCTCTCAGGCGATGGGACAATTCCTTGATCTCTGGGCCAGACCTACCTATACTCTGCGCCAATGTCCACAATCTGGCACGGCAGTGTCTTGAAGGGGGGACAGCCCGCTGCGATCAGTGAATAAGGAGAAATAATGAGACTTTTTCGATTTATGCTAGCCGCTATGGCCCTCAGCGCCACACAGGCCTTCAGCCAAGGAATCGGCCTTCAACTCGCCGACACCACCTTCCGCGATGAACAAGAGTCTTCTTTCGGCGTAGCCGGTTTCGCCATTGGCGACGACATCTCCTTCGCTGGTATACGCGGAACCTACTCCCTCCTCAACGAATTCAAAGTCTTTGCCGATATCGGACTCGTCCATGCCGACCTCCTCGAAGAAACCGACGCGGGCATGGGTCTCGCTGTTGGATTCCTTGTCGATCTACCAATGGATAAGTACGTGGACACCTCCCTGCGTGCCACCTACTACCGAAACGCCTTCATGAACGAAGTCGACATCGATGGCGTTTCCGCCATGCTCACCACCAGCTGGGACATCCCAGGGATTCGGGAAGCCGCCTTCTTTGGTGGACTCGGCGTCATTAACGACAATGTCTCCGTCGACATCGACGATGGTAGCTCGACGCATGACAACGATTTTGAATTTGCTTACGCAGTCGGCCTCTCTTGGATACTCAGCGACGACTTCACCATCTATTTCGAGTACGACGATGCTGACTCCTCACGCTGGGGCATAAGCATCGCTCGCTTATACTAAGCACCGCAGCCGCTTCTTAAGCTCAACCTGAGCGACCCTCACTCGCTCTAGACCTTCAGCTACAACCCGGCAGGCTCCGTTAGGTATCCAAATAACACCCTCCGATAAGGTCCCGCACGTCACCCAAGCGTGCGCCCTCCGAGCCGGGACACATCTTCCATTTTCGACAAAATGTAAGTTTTTGTTGAAGCGTGGAACCTATCTTGCGACTATAACCCGATGAACTCAGCACCTGTTATCGTGGGTCTCGGCGAGCTATTGTGGGATAACCTCCCCTATGGAAAGCGTTGGGGCGGCGCTCCGGCGAACGTCGCTTGCCACGCAAGCCAGCTTGGCGCCGACGCCTACATCGTCAGCGCCATTGGAAACGATATTGAAGGCGAGAATTTACTTAAAGCTGTTTCCGAACGAGGCATAAACACATGCGTTTCAACGGCCGCCAGCCATCCGACCGGTTCCGTTGACATTTCCCTTGATTCAAACGGCACACCCAGTTACGAGATTGTCACCGATCGCGCCTGGGACCATATTCCCTTTACGAAACGGATGGAGACGCTTGCCGCCAAGGCGGACGCAGTGGCCTTCGGGACGCTAGCCCAGCGATCTGTTCATTCTCGCGAAACCATTCACCGATTCCTTGAAAATACACGGCTGGACTGTCTGAAGGTATTCGACGTTAATCTTCGCGAGACCTTTTTCTCGCAAGACATCATCGCCAGCTCACTTCAGTTCACCGACGTCTTGAAGGTCAGCGAAGAGGAGCTCCTCACTGTTGCGGAAATGTTTGAGCTGCCTCGCGAGCCCGTCCCGTTCGCACGTGCTGTCATCGAGCGCTTCATCATCGGGACCGTGGTCCTCACCCGAGGATCGCGCGGCTGCATGATCGTCACCGCAACGGATACGGCTGACTTTGCCGGCGTCGAAACGGCCGTTGTCGATTCGGTCGGGGCCGGCGATGCCTTCATGGCTGCAATGACTCGATGCCTTCTTGGCGGTATCGATATCCACCAAGCGAATATATTGTCCTGCCGAATTGCCTCGATGACGTGTACCCATTTCGGAGCCACACCCAGCCTTCCGGAAGACATTATCGAAGACTTCAAACAAGCACTCGTAGCCGCAAATCCGGAACACTGAAGGCCCGTCACGAGTTGCACGGGATGGTGGGGGGCTAATCCATTAACGCGCCTCAAGAATCATTGCATCGTGCAAAGAAAACGCCTTATCGTTTTGGCACTTTTTCAATCATTATACCCACACCAAAACAGCGGTAACCGCCGCATGACGGCGAACACCCTCTCGCTACATATGGTTTTTGCGCTCGGCCAACACGCCGATTCCGAAAAAGCATAAGAAGATCGCGAGGGGTATAGTCTGCGGGCTAAACTGTTCAAAAAGAAACACCAATAAACGAGCGCCAAGCAGGGTGATCGCCGCAAACCCAAAAGAGCATATCACCACAAACAACAGAACCCGCAAAATGAACGCTTGCACCTTGATGTGACGCGTCACCCATTTATTGATGTCGTTCCCATACAGAAATAGAAACGTCGCCATCATCGAGATACAAATATAGCGGAGGTTCGGGTCAATAAATTCGTGCGTGAAGTCTGTAATCAGATCCATGTCCCACTCCGGTCTCGGTGTTTCAGCTCAGAAGGCACCATAACTCGAACCGTCAGAAATTAAACAAAAAAGCGCGCGCCTATTCGCTAAAATCCGATTCCCGCCGACCACGTCACCAGCGTCTCGTCGTCATCCCCATGAACCCGTGTATACAGCCCAACCGCACCGGTGATCATAAACAGGTTGAGCTGAAGCTCTGCGCCCAGGTAAGTCTGTTCAGGCTCAACCTCCATCGGGTCGCCCCACGTCTGCAAAACGGATGCCTTGATCGTCCCGCCAGCCATATACCACGCCCCGTATCCAAACTGAAGCTTACCGCCTCCTTTCCCTGCCTCTGCTTGCAGGATCCAGAAGTCGTGGTTGCAAATGAGTTGGGCCGGATGATCAATATGCCAACACACGCACAGCGCAGCCGTCGGGCCCATGATGGAATCATACTTGAGCCCACCCAATACCATCCGGTCGCGACCATGTGCATCTGCCACGCCTGCTGCCGGGGGATTCTCAGGCTCCTCAGCGGCGTACACCCAAACCATGCTCAGTGCCCACACACCCATCACCAAAATCAGTCTTCTCAAGCCAGTCATCCGTTAACCTCCTTCTCAAACTCATCCACCACAAAACCACCACCCTCTTCCTGCACACGCGGACTCTCGTTACGAAACCCACACGCTCATATCAGTCACTCGTTTCAGCATTGTTCATGTTAGCCGTTTAAAGCGCTAGCTTAACGTATACCGAGTCATCAACTCCGCCAGCGCATCAGCAAAGGACTGCCCCCCCTCTCGACGCTCTTTCATGCTCAGTGCCGCATGACGTTTTGCTAGACGCTTGCCCTCAGAATCACACACCAGAGCGCAGTGATAAAAGGCCGGTGGGTCAAGATCAAGTGCCCGATACAAGAGGAGCTGTCTCGCCGTCGACAGCAACAGGTCCTCTCCACGGACAACCTCACTCACGGCTTGCTCGGCATCATCCACCACAACCGCTAGTTCATAGGCCGGAACATCATCCCGTCTCCACACCAAAAAGTCGCCAAACTCCTTACCTGCCGTGTACCCACACTCGCCAAGCCGACCATCCTCAAACATTACGCGTTCACCGTCCGGAACACGAAATCTCCAATTCACACACCCCGGCGCCTCATACTCATCCGCCGCATCACGAGACGGTCGCCACTCCACGGGAAAGATCGGCTCGGCGGTCTCGTCCTCCAGATGCGGCGCACGCGTAGCCGCTGCAACATCCTTTCGACTCCGCACACACGGGTAAATCCGCCCCGCGTCTTTCAACTGAGTCCATGCAGACAAATAGGTCTCCCTGCGCTGCGACTGATACACAGGCTCCCGATCAAAGGTGATGCCCATCCACGTCAGATCCTTCAAGACGGATTCGGTATATTCCGCCTTGCAGCGAGCCTCGTCAATGTCCTCAATTCGAAGGAGCAGCTCTCCCCCCGCGTCCTCAGCCCGCTGAGCCGCGAGATGAAAGGTTCGTCCATGACCCATGTGCAAGTAACCCGTCGGCGTCGGTGCGATTCGCCCACGATAAGAGGAGGTTGGTGCTGACATAACGGCAAGATTACACACATTTCGCCGAAATGTCCAAAGCCCCTCCGTCTCGGCTCCTAACAACTTGCGACACGCCAATGCTGTGTTATAGTTTCGCCGCTATGAAACCCAAACCTCTGACATTTGGCCCCATCTCTATCGAGACCCCAACAGTCCTCGCTCCGATGGCCGGCTATACCGACTGGCCGTTCCGATTGCTCTGCCGCGAACAACAATGCGGTCTGCTGGTGACCGAGGTCGTCAGCGCTGAGGGCATGCTCCACAATTCCCCACGTACCTACCACTTTACGAACGCCAAACCACAAGAACGCCCAATCGGAATCCAGCTCTATGGCGGCGACGCAAACCGCCTCGCTGAAGCGGCGGTAAAAATCGAAGAGCTCGACCGCTTTGACTTCATCGACATCAATTGCGGGTGTCCTGTCCCGAAGATCATCACCAAGGGTGCAGGCGTGGCGCTCATGCGCGACCCCGCAAAACTCGGGACCCTCGTCCGCGCCGTAAAAGAAGCGGTCTCCATTCCCGTCACCGCAAAAACACGCATCGGCCTCTCCCCCGAACTCGTCAACATCTCCGAAGTGTCACACGCCATCGAAGAAGCAGGTGCGGAAGTTCTCGCGATTCATGCACGCTTTGCTTCAGCTCGACACGCCGGCGACGCGGACTGGGAGGCACTCGCAAAAATTAAAGCCGAACGAACCATCCCCATTATCGGCAACGGCGGTATTCGAACGGCGCAAGATGCTCTCGATATGGTGGATCAAACAGGCGTGGACGGGGTAATGATCGGGCGGGCGGCCATCGGCAACCCATGGTTGTTCGCGCAAATTCACGCACTCTGGAACGACCTCCCCTGGGCGCCCCCAAACTTGGAGGAGCGGCGCGAGATGATCTTACAGCACGTGAATTCCTTGATCGAAATGATCGAGGCCGACAATCAACATCGCAAACGGGTGAAGTACAGTTCAGAAGAAACCGCCTGCCAGATATTTAGAGCGCACATCATAAAGTATCTACGCGGCTTCTATGGGTGGAAAGCGATGACCCATCAACTGAACACCTTCAAGACGCTCAGTTCCATCACCGAAATCGTCGACGAGATTCTCTCTAAGCAACCGTCCGAACAACCATCGCTCGATGATGACCCGGACGGAGACGAGTACGACTAGCCCCCTCCGGAGAAAGGGCACTTTCAGGTAAGGGGGTTCCAGGAACATCGAGCCCTGTTCGGCTCAATCCGTTCCGGTAGCTCAAGTCTAGTGCTTAAAACTACGCTGCCCCGTATACACCATCGCAGCGTTGGCTTCGTTGCAGGCTTCAATGACTTCAAAGTCTCGCATGGAGCCACCCGGCTGCAGAACGGCAGAAACACCTTCTCTTAGTCCCACTTCAACACCATCACGGAAAGGGAAGAAGGCATCCGAGATCATACAGCTCCCAATCAACCCACCCTTGGCTGCAGTCGTCTCTTCGTCGATCGCATCGCGATCGTTACCGGCATGCATTAAATTGTACGGCGTTTGATGACGCTCCCACGCCAAGCGATCCGCCCACTTACGGTAAGCCTTGTCGCGTGCGATCTCCGCTACCCCCACACGGTCCTGCTCACCCGTTCCTACACCCACGGTCACTCCATCCTTAACGTAAAGCACAGAGTTACTCGTCACGCCAGCTTCAACCAGCCATCCGAAAATCAGATCATCGTATTCTTGCTCCGTCGGCTCGCGATCAATCGCGTAGTCCTGATCCTTGTACGTCGTCGCGGCTAGCAACAAATCTTCTTTGCGTTGTGCAGTCGGCATAAACGACCACTGCGCAATCAGCCCGCCATCCATGAGGCTCTTGAAATCGACAAAGCGGTTGGCCGAGTAGCTTTTCAATTTCTGCATGTTTTCGATCTGAAAAACGCGCAGATTTTTCTTCTTCGCAAAAATCTCGAGCGCTCCCTCGCCATAGCTAGGCGCGACAATCACTTCCGCATAATTCTGTGTGATCAACTCCGCCGTCTCACGATCGCACTCCTGATTCAAAGCAATGGCACCACCAAACGCAGCTACACGGTCGGCCATATTGGCCTTATGGTAGGCCTCGGCAAGCGTACTTCCCTTGGCAACACCACACGGATTGTTGTGCTTCACGATCACACAACACGGGGTCTCGGGTAAGTAACGAAGAATGTTCATCGCGTTATCCGCATCCGTAATATTTGTTTTCCCAGGATGTTTGCCGGATTGCAGCAGCTCAATATCAGAGGCAAGATAACGGCCCGCTTGAATACAGGTCGTCTCTCCGAGGCTTAAGTTGCCGTTGATCAATCGGTATAGCGCAGCCTCCTGGCCAGGATTCTCTCCATAACGAAGACCCTTCTTCACTCCATCAATCAACCACGACGCTTTCTCATAACAGAGCGTCTGACGGTCACCATCATTTTCGATAAAACTAATTTCCATTTTCGGGGGAAAATGATCATCCATAATCGTCTTGTAAGCAGCCTTTAAATCATCAGCCATGGGGAGCTCCTCTATTCTCGTTTGTTAAATCAAGCCAGCGTCGCACGGGCAGAATCAACCGTGTTCCACAACAGCATGGCAATCGTCATCGGTCCGACCCCACCAGGCACGGGGGTGATCTGACTCGCAACTTCTTTCACCGCATCAAAATCGACATCACCCACAAGCCGGTAGCCGCGCTCACGTGTGTCATCCTCAACTCGGTTAACCCCGACGTCAATGACCACGGCGCCTTCTTTCACCATGTCCGCGGTAACCGTGTTCGGCCGGCCAGCGGCCGCAACAATGATATCGGCTTGGCGCGTGTGATAGCCCAGGTCTTTGGTTCCAGTATGACATAGCGTCACCGTTGCATTTCCCGTCGCCGTTTTCTGAGCCAACATCGTCGCAACCGGTTTTCCCACAATATTGCTACGGCCAACAACGACCACATGCGCGCCGGACACTTCGACTCCGGTGCGCTGCAGCAGCTGCAGAACACCGTGCGGCGTGCAGGGCAAAAATGCTTTTTCGCCAACCATCATTTTTCCGACATTCATGGGGTGAAATCCATCTACATCTTTCGCCGGATCAATCGCCAACAACACTGCGCTCTCGTCAAGATGCGTCGGCAGCGGCAGCTGAACCAATATCCCGTGTATAGCTGGGTCCTGATTTTTCTCTTCGACCAAGGCCATCAAAGACTCTTGGGTGGTGTCAGCAGGCAGGCGGTTATCGTCTGAAAAAATGCCGCAGGCGGCACAGGCCTTCTCTTTCGCGCTAACGTAGGATTGGGAGGCGGGGTCTTCGCCCACCAGTATAACGGCGAGCCCAGGCGTTGTTCCTTGGGCCACAATCTCAGCGACGGCACCCTTAAGTTCCTCGCGAATCTCCCCGGCGATCTTCTTTCCGTCAATGATGTTTGCTGACATGTGAACCCCTCCGATTCATGCTGATGGCTCAGTCTAGGACTGAAAGAAGCCAGCCTACCGGATTTCGGTACGAGGTCAATGGCTGATTAGGCCGAATCGTCGCTCCCACCAGCCCGTGAACTCGATGCCGTTTTTCGTTGATCCTAGCGAGAGAAATGTCTAGAGTTTCCGACGCGTTACAGATGGCGAATGTAGCTCAGTTGGTTAGAGCTCCGGCTTGTGGTGCCGGTGGTCGCGGGTTCGAGTCCCGTCATTCGCCCCAAACGCGTCCCCACGAAGGCCCAGAGGGCCCACATTCAGGCGGCCTACTTCTTCTGGGCTTTCCACGCCACGTAATCCGGGGATGAGACGAAACCCTTATATTTCGCGTCACCTTCGAGATTCGTGATCTCTACCCCAAGATGGTCGCGAATCGTTTCCAGCAAGCGTGTCGCCTGTGAATACTCCTGGCGCTCGATGTGCAAATCCAATAATCGCCAATAGGCGGGCTTCAGCAATGGATCCATCTGTATCGAAGCCACCAGCATCGCTAAGCCTTCTTTTTTCTTCCCGAGCCGATACATGCTGTCGCCTTGCAAATACACCAAATACGGATCATCACCCACCGTGCGCTTCATTACGTCAATCACCGCCCCAAAACTCGAATAATCTTTTTCGGCCTGAAACCGGAGCATTTCAACCAACACCCACGCCGGGTCCTGTGGAAAGTACGCCTTAAACTCCGTCAGGGCGGCCAGATACTCTTCACGTCCCACATGACGCGCCATCAGGAGTCGTTGCTTCAACATGAACTTTTCCTTCTGCAACTCCGCCGGCTGCTCCAAGTGGATTTTCAACGCGGAAGGGTAATGCCCCTGCCCGACCATCATTGCCACGGTCTGAAGCTGCATCAAACGCTCGCCATAAATGCCGTCCACCGACAAAAAGTTTTTTGCCCGCTCACGCGTATCTCCCACGTACATAGCAATATACATCCGCTGAAGCGACCGGCTAAGCGTCTCACCAGACGAATACACGTAGACATCCACCACCCGCGGCGACAACCCTCCGTCCACCCGAGCCGCTCGCACTTCATAGTCATGATAATTCAAGATCCCGGATTCACTCACCAATCGAAAAATCGCATGCCACTCTCTTTCCGCCTTATACACCCTCACCAGACGGAATACACCCTGCCCCTTGATGGCTTCCGCGACTTGCGAGCCCACCTTGAGATGGGGAGGCACCTTCTCCTTGAATAAGTCGATTAATTCCGGCTTACGCACTTTCCCAATTTCCACTTTTTTCAGTAAATCTTCGCTCGAGATCAAGCCATCCAAGAATGCACCGTCTCCCATCCGAACCCGCTCCTCAACCGATTTCATCAAGGCTAAAAACTCAGCCCGCGTAAAGTCAGGTACCTCCGCCGGGAGAGACGGCAGCCGTACAGCCTCGTGTTCCGGCTCTGACGGAGAACAGGAGGAAAGCAGCATAAGAAACGGGATACCCGCGAGTAGCGTGTAGAATGGACAAAGGCGCATGCAGGAGACTGTACCCAGTCCGTGCAAAAATAGCCAGCTCACGCGATCAAAGAATACCATGTCGGCTTGACCCCGACCACGCAGATCTTCTACACTACGAGCTCGTATAAACCAGATATCAACCACGAGACAGCGTCCGCTCTATGATCGACTCCGAACCTAACCCTCTCCTCTTACCCTCGCCCTTTCAAGACGACGCATTCGACTTCGATTCTCTCCAGAATCACCATTTTCTACCCGCCCTCGAGGTGTCACTCAAAGACGGCCGTGCCGCCATCGCGGCCATTACCCGCAACCCCGAGCCGGCGACCTTTAGCAACACCATCGAAGCACTCGAGACCAGCGGCGAATCCGTAGGCCACGTCTCCAGTATCTTTTTCAACCTTTTCGGCTCTCACGCCCAAGATGGATTAGAAGAACTCGCGCAAGAGATTTCGCCCAAACTCAGCGCCTACTCCAATGACATCGTCTTAGATGACGCCCTGTTCGCGCGCATCAAACACGCGTGGGAAACCGATCGTGAAGACCTCACGCTCGAACAGAAAAAACTCGCGGACGATCTGTACAAGTCCTTCACCCGCAACGGGGCTCTCTTGTCGGATCCAGACAAAGCACTCCTACGCGAGATCGACCAAGAACTCGCAGGACTCAGCCCCGCTTTCGCCGAAAATATCCGCAATGCCACCAACGCGTACGAACTCGTACTCACAGATGAGGCCGATCTCGCCGGCCTTCCACCCAGCGCCCTAGAGGCCGCACGCGCCTGTGCCGCAGAAAAAGACAAAGGCGACGCATGGGTCTTCACCCTTGATGCGCCCAGCTTCAGCCCCTTCCTAAAGTATGCTGACAAGCGTGACCTGCGCGAAGGTCTATGGCGCGCATACAGCTCTCGCGCATTCAAGGACGAGTTCGATAATCAAGACACACTCCTGCGTACCGTCACCCTACGCCACCAACGCGCTCAATTGCTCGGTTACGAATCGCACGCTCACTTCGTGCTCGAAGAACGCATGGCCGATACCCCCGAACGCGTACTAGGCTTCCTCTCCCGACTCGCCGATGCCGCCTCGGAAACGGCAAAAGCAGAGCTGGCCGACCTCAAAGCACTTCGCCACGAGCTCGAGGGCGATGAAGAGATTAAACCCTGGGACACCTCTTATTACTCCGAAAAGCTGAAACAGCGACGCTTTGATCTCGATCAAGAAGCCCTGCGCCCCTATTTCCAATTGGAAAACGTCATCGAGGGCATGTTCGAACACGCCCGCCTTCTCTACGACGTCTCCTTTAGTCCAGCCGACGACATCCCCGGCTATCACGCGGACGTGCGCGTCTACACGGTCACTGACAACCAAACGCAGGCCTATTTGGGACTTTTTTACACGGACTTCTTCCCACGCAGCACCAAGCGCAACGGGGCCTGGATGTCTACCCTACGCGAACAGGGACTCCAAGGCGGCGAAATCAAACGCCCACACGTGTCTATCGTCTGCAACTTCACCAAACCCACCCCCTCCACGCCCTCGCTTCTGACCTTTGACGAGGTCGAAACGATGTTCCATGAATTCGGGCACGCCCTACACACCCTGCTCACAGACTGCACCTATACCGCCCTCTCCGGCTGTAACGTCTTCTGGGACTTTGTCGAACTCCCGTCTCAAATCATGGAAAACTGGGTTGTGGAAAAAACCTCCCTCGACCTCTTTGCCCGACATTACGAGACAGGAGAGCCTATGCCAGAAGAATTGGCTCTGAAAATCAAGGACAGCGCGCGATTCATGGCAGGCTCCACCTCTCTACGCCAGCTATCCCACGGCTTCCTCGATATGGCCTGGCACACGGCCGATCCCGCCGATATCACGACCGTCGAAGCCTTCGAGACCGCCGCAACCGCCGCAAGCGCTTGGTTGCCCCGCGAACCCGGCTCGTGCTCATCTCCATCATTTTCACATATTTTTGCTGGCGGCTACGCCGCAGGGTACTACAGTTACAAATGGGCAGAGGTGCTAGATGCCGATGCCTTCGAGAGCTTCAAGCAGGCAGGGCTGTTCGACAAATCCACGGCACGCCGCTTCAGGACATGCATCCTGGAACGGGGCGGCGTGGAGCACCCGCTGAAACTCTATAAAGATTTCAAGGGACAAGAGCCTGACCCCGACGCTCTACTGCGGCGGGACGGATTGATTGATTGATTACAAAGTAAGACAGGAGCATCTTTTACGTGTCAAAGATTCACGATATTTTACGTCGCACAGACGACAAGCAGTGGTACTTGCGGATCCCCGACGGATCCATCTATCCCGCCGATGAACCCACTCTCCGGGAATGGGCGAAAGACGGACGAGTAAAACCCGACTACGAGGTCTCGCTCGACCAAGAAACCTGGCAACGTGCAGACACGCTACCCAGCCTCGCCAGCTTCTTTGAGGCCGCCGAGTCATCCTCCTCTATCAGGCAAGCCGTCGCAAGCGTGGTCCTAACCACAGGCGAGGACTCCACGGCATCAGCTAAACAAGAGTCGAAACGACTGGCTGACCTGCACGCTGAGGATGCCGCGTCGGACTCAGAGGATTCTTTGAAGGCCGAACTCGAAAGCCAGAAGTCGACCATCGAAGAACTCGAGAAATCGAAGGCCGCGCAAACCGACAAGTATGAACAAGAAATAGCAGAGGTGAAGTCGGACGCAGAGTCAGCGCGCAGCGAGCGCGACAGCACCCTGTCAGAGATCGGCAACCTCCGCGACAGCCTCGCACAGGCCCAACAACAACGCGCCAACGACCAAGCCACTCTAGGGGAGCAGCAGCACGACTTGCAGGCATCCGTGACGATGACGACGCGTGAACTCGACATGCGAAACAAAGAGCTTGCGCGCAGCAAAACTGATATCGCGCAAGTTGAAGCAGATTTCAAGCAAGCCGAAACGAAACTCCGCAGCCACATCGCTGAGCTCGAATCGCAAACGGTACCCGACAGCGACGCCCAGCGTTCCCACGATGCAATCGCACAACTCGAAAGCACCCGCGGCGAGCTCAAGCAAGCACGCAAAGAATTGGAGACCGCCAAAACAGGGGGGTCGAAAGAGATTTCAACGCTCAACGCTCAACACGACGCCCTAAAGAAGAAGGCGGCAAGAGCCGAAAAAGACCTTCAGTCTGAAAAGGCCGCTCTGCTTAAACTTGAAGATGAGAAGAAACGTCTACTGGCAGAACGCAAAACATCCGAAGCCGAACTCAAAAACAGTATTGCGGTTCTTCAAGAGAAGGTGCCGAGCGCCGCGGAACTCAAGAAGACTCAGGCGACCGTCGACGCTCTCGACACGTCCCACGCAGAGCTTGCCCATGCCCGAGAAGAGCTAGCAACCTACAAGGCCGGACAACGCGAACAGCTGGCAGCCCTCCAGAAAGAAGAAAAGGCTCTAACCCGTCAAACCCTCACAGAAGAAAAATCCCTCAGCCGCACCGAGACAGAGCTCGAAGAACTGCGCGACGAGCATGAGGCCCTGCGAACAACAAGCAAGGGCACGATCGACAAACTCCGCCAACGCGTCGCAAGCCTACGGGACCAAAGCCCCAGCGCGGCCGACATCCGCGACTCCAAACAGACGGTTGAATTCTTGCAAGACGCCAAGGACACTCTGGTTGCCGCGAAAGCCGAACTCGCGGATTGCAAACGAGCTGCCCGAGAAGAACTCGCGGAATACAAACGCCATCATCAAACCCTCGAGAAACAATTTTTAACCAACACCAACGCGATCGAATCTGAGCGGACGACCCTCAAACAGCTGGGAACAGAGCACGTCCTCCTTCGTGCATCGTCGAACAAACAACACGACGCCCTCAAGAAGAAAGTCGAGACTCTCTCTGCGCGCCTCCCCGCATCCACAGCGAAAAAAGGGACCAAGGCCGTCGAGGCCCGTATTGCAAAAACACGGGCAACTTTATCTGAAGCCCGCGAGAACTTAAGCGCCCACAAAAAAACCAGCCAGGCGGAGATCACTGTCTTGGTTACTGAACAGAAGAGCTTAAAGAAAACCCTCGCCCAAAGTACCGCCGAGCTATCCAAGGAGCGGCACGCACTCAAAGCCGTGGAGAAGACTCACAAAGAACGTCTCGCTGAGAGCAGTCGCACCGAAAAAGCACTGCTCAAACAAATCGCGAAGCTCGAGAAGACGGCGCCCAGTGCAATCGAACTTCGGCAGTCGAAGACAACGCTCGCCCGCCTCGAAAAGACTCAAGCGCAATTGGCGACTGCACGCGGAACCCTCAAAACACTTTCCAGCGACTACAACGCTACCGTCGCTGAGTTGAAAGAGAAGCAAGAGATCTTACAGCTGGAATCCGAGGCAAGCACCTCAGCCCTCGCAACCGAGCGAAAAACCCTCGATACCCTTCAGAAACAGTACAAAACCCTCCAAACGCGCAGCGCAAAAAATGAAGCCGCCCTCAAGAAATCCGTCGACAAGCTCAAGGCGGTCGCGCCTACGCCCGCACAGCTACGGTCACAGCATAAATCCGTCGGCAAACTAGAATCTGCACGCGACGCCCTCTCCGACCTTCGTAACGAGCTCCGCAACGTCCGAGACGAAAACAAA